>JALCRY010000049.1 GCA_022652985.1 Eubacteriaceae bacterium
CACGCTGCGGACCATGATAAAACAATGGTATAACCGTGATAAAACAAAGAAAATCAAAAAACGGTACCATTTCAATGTTTTTCACCGATCTGGTACCTTGTCCAATGGGCTGCAGCGGTTAGTGGTGGCTAACATCAGCCGTATTCGCCCATATTTGCACATTGAGCATAAGTTCAATCGCTGCAGCCCATTACTTACGGTACCAATATGATTTTCCCCCGGCTATTGGTACCTTTTTTGAATTCTCATCTCCGGCGGCGGCAATATCCGGCAGATCCTCAGCCGCAGCCGGCATTCCCTCAGGCAGCCGCAGCCGGAATTTCCCCAGGCTGTCGCCTGCACAGCCAGGACGCCGCTAGCAGATCCTCGGCAGCAGTTCGCCTGTAGGCTGAGGCAGGAGGGCTTCTGTGCCGATTTCCGTAACCATGGTCACACGGCCTTCCATATCCGCGGTGACCTCGCCGATCACGGCTGCCCCTTCAGTATATTTACAGGATCTCAGCGTGCGCACGATGGCTTCCGCTTTATCTTTCGGCGCAAAGATCACCAGTCTTCCTTCACATGCGAGATACAGCGGCTCGAGTCCGAGCATTCCGCAGACCCCGGCGACGTCTCCGCTCACCGGTATGCTTTCCGCATTGAGCCTGACTCCCACATTGCTCTGTCCCGCGATCTCGTACAGCACCGTACCGACACCGCCGCGCGTGGCATCGCGTATCACATGTACATCCCTGGTTTCTTCCAGCACTCTGCGCACAGGTTCCCAGAGCGGTGCACAGTCGCTTGTTACTGCAGCTTCCATTCCGTACCGGTCTCTTTCCAGCAGGATCGTGCATCCGTGCCGGCCTATGTCTCCCGTGACGATAACAGCATCGCCTGCTTTGGCACAGGCTCCCCCGAGCTCGGCGCCTTCCATGATTTCGCCCACACCCGTTGTTGTAATGAACACTCCGTCCACCTGACCTTTACCCGCGACCTTGGTGTCACCGGAAACCATATGGACGCCGACTTCCGCCGCCGTTGCCGCCATGGATGCCGTGATCATCTCGAGCTTATCCACCGGAAAGCCTTCCTCTATTACGAATGCGCAGGAAATGTACAGAGGCTTCGCGCCCATGCAGGCAAGATCATTGACCGTGCCGCAGATGCTGAGTTTCCCGATATTGCCGCCCGGGAATTCCGCCGGTGAAACGATGAATCCGTCGGTAGACATCGCCATCCGTCCCGCAGGCGGGGTCAGGACCGCCGCGTCATCCTCGGTAAGGTACGGACTGTCGAAGTATTTTTTGAATATGCCGCCGATCAGATCAGATGTCTGCTTTCCGCCGGCGCCGTGTGCAAGTGTTATTGTCTTTTCCATGAGTCGCCTCCATATTTATAAAATGCCGAACATGCTCCCTCGCTCGATACCATGCAGGCGCCGACAGGATGCTCCGGCGTGCACGTCTGTCCGAACAGCGGGCAGTCATAAGGTTTGCATTCGCCGCGCAGGACTTCTCCGCAGTGACATGCTTCATTTGCTTTGCCTTTTATTTCTCCCAGGCTGAATTTCAGACGCGCATCATACGCGGCATATTCTTCACGAAGCTTCATTCCTGATCCCGGGATCACTCCCAGCCCTCTCCATTCCGCATCGCAGGGCGTCATTATTTCCGCCACCAGCCTGCGCGAGGCTTTGCTGCCGTCTTCCGTCACGACCCGCTGATAGCAGTTTTCCGCAAACGGTTTTCCCTCACCCAGTCTCGTTATTATCATTGCCAGCGCAGTTATGATCTCGGAGGCGGTGAAACCTGTCACGGCTCCCGAAATGCCTTCTTCCGCCAGGTCTCGGTAACACTGCATGCCTGTCATCGTGCTTACATGTCCGGGATATATAAATGCGTCCGCGCTCCCTTTGAGCGCGAGATAGGCGTTGTACATCGTCTTGTTGGCAGTAAGGATCGAAAAGTTACCGATCCCCCGCTGCCCGGCGTTGCGCACCGCAATGCAGCTCCCGGGCGTCGTGGTCTCGAACCCCACCGACAGAAAAACGATCTCTTTCTCCGGCTCCCGTTCTGCTATGTCGAGCGCGTCCAGCGGAGAATACACGATCCGGATATCCGCGCCGCGCGCTCTTGCATCCGCCATGCTCATATCGGTGCCCGGAACTCTGATAAGATCGCCGAATGTGCAGATGACTGCGCCGCAGTCCATTGCCAGTTTCAGCGCTTCATCGATATAACCGACCGGCGTCACGCAGACCGGACATCCCGGTCCCGAAATAAGTTCGATGTTCTCCGGCAGGATGCTGCGTATGCCGAGTCTGAATATCTCGTGAGTATGCGTACCGCACACTTCCATGATCCTCACCTTCGGCCCGCTGTACTCTTCCACGATTTTCTTCGCCCGGGCCACACTCTCACTAATTGCCATTGACAGCCTCCATTACTTCGTCAGCCTCTGTATCCTCATCACCCTCTATTTTGGCGATGGCAATTCCGGCATGTACCATTACATAATCCCCCGGCGCCAGATCATCTATCAGCTCCGCCGAAATGGTCCTCTTGACGCCGGATGCATCGACGACAGCCATGCCGTTCTCGATGTCCGCTATTTTTACTTTTAATCCTACACACATATTACTGCCTCCTGTTATCAGATAAAATATCAGTGTTTTATTGGCAAGATGCCATTGCCGCCGCCGCCTGCCCGAGGGACAGGCCCCCATCATTGGGCGGTATCAGCGAGTGTTTAAGCACCTTATATCCTTTTTGCTCCAGACCTTCATCGCAGAATTTCAGCAGAAGCACATTCTGGAACACCCCTCCGCTGAGCGCGATCGTCTTTAAACCTGTCTTTTCCGCGCATTTATCGCATCCTGCCGTTATCATCGCCGCGAGCTCCGCATGGAAAAGCGCGGCAGCTTCTTCAGTACTCATGCCGCCGAGCCTGGCTTCGGCTATATACCTCGTGAGCCCGGTCGTGTTGAGCCGGAAAAGTCCGTCCGCGTGATCTTTCGCGAACATTTTTAAACCGCAGCGCGGTACGCTTCCGCCGAATGATTCGGCAGCGAACTCGAGAGCCATAGAGGCCTCGCCTTCAAATGACGAACTCAGTCGTACGCCTAGGACAGCGCTGACCGCGTCAAACAGCCTGCCGGCGCTGGTGGATTCAGTCGTGTTGACGCCGTTGCCCAGCATGAACAGCTGCGCTTTTATGTCATTGCCGCGCGCAAGTCCGAGTCTGCCGATCACCGATAGTGCCTCGTCTCTGTCTTCATACGCATCCAGCAGCAGCGAAACCGCTATCCTCCAGCCTTCCTTCGAAGCCAGATCTCCGCCCGCATGGGTGAAAGGTTCGATCGACCCGAGACGCTCAAATGATTTCAGATCGGCTTTCATGAATTCGCCGCCCCATATCGTACCGTCGGTGCCGTATCCTGTACCGTCGAACGACACTCCTATCACATCGCTCACGAAGCCGTTTTCGGCCATGCACGAAACGATATGCGCATGATGGTGCTGGACTTCGATACAGGGGATATTTCTCTCAGACGCCAGTTTTCTGGCCTCTGCAGTCGTATTATATCCGGGGTGCATATCGCAGGCTATCATCTCCGGTTCTATTTCCAGAAGCCTTCCCAGTCTGACCTCCGCCGCTTCGAGCGCGTGCATGCTCCGAAGATCGGTCATGTCCCCGATGTAGGGCGATGGGTAATACATATCGTCTCTGGCGTAGCAGAAAGTGTTTTTAAGCTCGCCGCCGATGCCGAGCACCGACCGGCCGCTGCCCTCCGGCATTATCTGCGGAAGCGGCGCGTACCCCCTGGAACGCCTGATCATGTACGGCAGGCCCCTGTAATACGACATTACTGAATCGTCCGCCCTGATCCTTATCTTCCTCGGATTTGACAGTATCGCATCGCACATCGGCGATAAGTAATGTTCGGCTTCTTCATCATCCATGCATATCGGAGCTCCTGACGGATTGCCGCTCGTCATCACGAAACAGTCGCTTATCGTTTTGCCGTCGGGATACCCGAACAGCAGCATCTGCACCGGCGCGTACGGAAGCATTACTCCGAGACGAGGATTGCCCGGCGCGGCCCCGCCGCAGACCAGAGTGCCGGCATCTTTTTTCTGCAGAAGGATGATCGGTTTCTGCGGACCGGTGAGGATCCGGTCCTGTCCCTCTTCAGTAATACACTCTCTGCGCACCGTATCCATATCCTTCATCATTACAGCGAACGGCTTGACCGGTCTGTGCTTCAGCTCTCTCAGTCTCTTCACCGCATCTTCGTTCCGAGCGTCGCAGCAGAGATGGAATCCGCCGATGCCCTTGACCGCGGCGATGCCGCCCTCTCTTATAATTTTCCGCGTATATATCAGAGCCTCGTTTCCGCGCTCTTCCCTGCCGATGATATAAAGCTCAGGTCCGCAGTCATTGCAGCAGACGGGCTGGGCATGATACCGTCTCGTGGACGCATGCGTATATTCATATTCACATTCAGGGCACATCGGAAACTCGCCCATGCTCGTTCTTTCCCTGTCATACGGCATCGAATCGAGTATCGTCAGTCTCGGCCCGCAGGCTGTGCAGTTGATGAAAGGATGCAGGTATCTCCTGTTCTGCGGGTCAAAAAGCTCGCGCTCACAGTCAGGGCAGGTGGCAATGTCCGGCGATACGAATACAGGGCCGTCCTCTTTCGAACTTTCGATAATATTGAATCTGCCGTTGTTCGCATCTGTACCGTCGCCGCATTCCGTCTCTTCGACAGTCCCGAGCTCCGCTTTCTTTATCTTCAGTATCACAGATCTCGGAGGCGCCTCGTTTTCCAGCGCATCGAGAAACGCGTCCAGACCTCTCTCCGGAGCCTGCGCGAAGATCTCCACATAGGAGCCTTTGTTGCAGACGCTCCCGTAGATCCCGCACCGCATGGCGATCCTGCTGACGAAAGGCCTGAAGCCGACGCCCTGCACGATCCCGTACACTTTTATATGCAATCTTTTCTTTACGCCGCTTTTCATATCAGTTCTCCGGCATTCTGCCAGTAATCCTCCTCGTTTTCGGCCGCATGGAGAGACCCTGAGACGGCAAAATGCGGCAGGGAAAGATAATTCCCCTTCCAGCCCGGCAATGCCCTTCTGAAAAGCGGATCGCCGATCACCGTATCATAACCGCGTTCCGTCACGAGCTCCAGAAGGTCATCCTCCTCGCGCAGCTTCGCGTCACCGCTCCTCTTGATTTCTTTATCGAGCATGAACCATGTCGCGGTATCCGCTTCATTCACGCCCGGCAGCTCCGCGGCTTTCTGCCGGATCCCGTCCGCGAAGATCTGCTGATGTATCACCAGGACTTTCTGCGGGCTGCACTGCTCCAGCCTGCCGAGGAACTTTTCGCAATGTGCTTCCTCCACAGGGTATCCGACCTCATACGGAATGCCGGCCTCATCCTTCATCTTCCGCGCGATGCCGAGCCCCGACGGAGATACCACTAGATTCTTTTTTACTGTCTCCGCTTTCATCACATCGCCGATGCAGTCTCCCGCGCCGTAACATACCGCGCGGCCGCCGCAGAGAGTTCTGAGATGCTCCGGACTGTCCTTTGCCGGTGTATCTAGAGGCGTCGCTCCGATGATGCCGACATCGTATACTGTCCCGCCGCGTTTCTCAGCGCCGTCGCCGCCGTTCCCGGCAAATTCGGCGAAGAGCTGTCTGTACGCCTTGTCCTGTCCTCTGTCGTAAAGCTCCATGCCGTTCGTCTCCACCGGTATCACGGGAATGTGGTAATCCTTTTCCATCAGCCGCTTCAGTGCCCTGTAGTCAGTCGCAATGACCGACGGCACGGGCGTGCCTATCAGCCCGACAAATTCGGCATCCACATCCGCCAGCGCATCTTTTGTTTTCCTGATCAGCAGATCGTCTCTTCCCAGTATCGCGTCGAGATCTCTGAGCCCTGCACTGAAAATCGCGCTTTTGCTGTCCAGCCATCTCGGCTCGTCAAAGCCGCATATATTGCCGACGCAGCCGCCCGCGTCCATTATTATCAGCATGCCGCCGTAGCCGTAGAGCACGGAGACCGCACCCGACTGATCAGGCGTGAACGGCGAAATGTATTTTCTCAGTCCTTTCATCCGATGCCCCTTTCCACCGCTTCAGCAAAATGTACAAAGCCCATATATCCGAACGGCTGTATCTCGCTGTTCCATCTGATATTGACCGAATGCGGATAATAAAACGAAGCATCTATGCCGAGCGAAATATCGACCTCGCCGCCGCAGCTGTAATTCATCATCGTCGGTGAAAGCGTGGAATACAGCTTCATCTCCGGGGCGCGTTCCGCGAGCTCGCGTATATACGGGAAGTCCTCCGCTCCGATATTAGCGAAAACTTCTTTCACATCTAGTCCCAGCTTCGTAAGCGCCAGCGCCATTTCCACCGGGTTGCCGTTCACGACCTGGCCGATCGCGAATGAAGCGCCGCCGCACTTTTTCTGCAGCATTGCCCCGGCTGCCTCTGCTCTGCCGTAATATTCATCGAGATCGAAAGCCGCGCCCAGAGCCGCGCCGAAAAGTTCATACTGCTTTCTGATCCTGCCGAGTTCATACACCCTGGTCAGTTCCGCGAAAGGCATACCCAGAGTTTTCTCCATCATCACCGCGGCCTTGCGCGCTTCCGGATTCAGAATAAGATTGAAATTCGCCGCGCCCATTTCCCTGAACTCATCGAGCGTCGAGCACCTGGAAACTTCATTCGCCTTCCTGATGCCTATCTGTCTGAGGAACTCATACAGATCCGTATCATCCTCCAGCGGCGCAAAATTCCCGATCAGATTGACCATATCGTTTCTCTTTTCGAGCGGGCTGAGAAGCGAGTAGATCGTCTCCCTTATCGCCACCATCGGCGGATTCTTGCCCTCTCTCGTCAACGCATACATGTAAGACGGCACGACCTTCACGCCCGCAGCTTCCTCCGCACGCCGGCAGACTCTCGTAAGGTCCGTTCCCATCAGCGCATCGACGCACGTGATGCAGATGACGACCACCTTCGGCCGCTCCGCGCACACATCGCAGATCTCCATTACTGCCTGCGGGATATTCGTCAGATGGGCGCCCGTGATAAGATCCGTTTCATCCATCTGCAGGAAAAACATGCGGTCGCTGTAGCCTCCTTCATCCGCCAGTATCGTGGTATTGCGCCCGCAGCAGGCCGGAGACACCAGCAGCATCACCGATTCCGGTATCACGAGGCCCGCCCTTTTGACGCCGAAGCCCTGCGCGCCCGGCGAATTATACGACAGGGTCGCGGGCGAACTGTATATGAGATGCTCACCGCTGATCATCTGCGGCGGTACTTTATCCGGCCCGAGTTCAGCCAGCTTTTCTGCAGTAATGTAAAATGCTTCTCTCGCCATATCTATTCTCCGTGTTCCGCCAGCAGCATGTCCGCCAGCCCGAAGAATCTCGCGCTGATCTCCGAATCCGGGTCGCCTTCGATAACTGTCATTCCGCGGTCTTCAAAATCAATGATCTCACGGCTCCTCGGGATCTCGCCGATGACAGGGATGCCCGCTTCTCCGGCAAATGCATTTACCTTTTCCTCTTCGTTCTCGACATTCCTGTGATTGAAAACAATGCCTCTGACTTTCGCATAGCCTCTGTCGGCGAAGTTGTCCACCGCCGTTTTGATGTTATTAGCCGCATAAAGCGCCATCTTTTCACCGGAAGTCACTATCAGTATATCCTCGGCATAACCTTCTCTTATCGGTGCCGCGAAGCCTCCGCAGACGACATCTCCGAGGACGTCGTAAAGGACTGCATCAGGTTCGTATTTATCGAAGATCTTCAAATCGTCCAGCAGGTTGAATGTTGCGACTATGCCTCTGCCGGCGCAGCCGATGCCCGGCGTCGGCCCGCCCGTCTCTATGCAGTACACGCCTCCGAAGCCCTGCTTCACAATATCCTCCAGCCCCGGCTCGCTGTCATGCTCTCTCAGATAATTCATGACCGGCTCCAGCGGTCTGCCGCCGAGCAGATTGATCGTGGAATCAGCTTTCGGATCACATCCTATCTGGATGACTTTTTTACCGCGCATCGCCAGCGCAGCTGCAAGATTGGCAGTCACTGTCGATTTTCCTATTCCGCCTTTGCCGTATATAGCTACTTTTATCATCTGAGTTCTCCTTGATGTTCAATGTGATTATCCTTACAAAACAAAAAACTTCTTTCCGGGGAAAGAAGTCACTTATCGTATCGGGGACGCTGACGCCTCCGCTATGATCCGCTCATCTTTCCACTCGGTAAACCTTGTGGTCAGGTCGCTCTTGTCAATTGGATTTTAACACGCTGAACCCTGTAAAGTCAACTTTCATTGACAAATCGTCCGATATTGATAAAATGTAAGCAGTTGATACATAAAGGACCACACTGAATCGACAATGATACGCTCAGAGTCAGAAGTAACGGTCGGATGATCCGCGCAGGCTGAAGAAGAATTCTGCCGGCGGCGGACAAGCTGGCTTCACCGACTTTGACGGTGAAGTTTTTATTTTAGCGGGAGAAAATCCACATGAAGAGAATAGCAATATACGGCAAGGGCGGGATCGGCAAATCCACCACTGTCTCGAATATGTCCGCGGTGCTTGCGGGAGCAGGACTTACAGTAATGCAGATAGGCTGTGACCCGAAATCGGACTCTACGGCGAGCCTGAGGCACGGTTCCGAACTGATTCCGGTCCTCGACACCTATCGCAAAAAGATCAAGGATATCGAACTGGAGGACATGTATGTCATCGGATACAACGGCGTTATCTGCGTGGAAGCCGGCGGGCCTACGCCCGGTATCGGCTGCGCCGGGCGGGGTGTAGCCAAAGCTCTTGACCTTCTGACTCAGAAGGAATTCGCCGAAGTGCTCCATCCCGATGTCGTATTCTACGATGTGCTCGGCGATGTCGTCTGCGGCGGTTTCTCGATGCCCCTGCGGAAGAACTATGCGGACAAAGTTTTTGTGGTTTCGTCAGGCGAGCAGATGTCGATATATGCGGCCATGAATCTCGGACTGGCACTCGATAATTTCAAGAGGCGCGGACATAACGGACTTTCAGGAATAATAGCGAACAAACGAAACGTCAGCGACGAAGACAGGAAGCTTGCCGAGCTTTCGGCAGACCTTGAATGCCCGATCGTCGGGACCATAGAATACAGCGAGAGCGTTAAAAAAGCTTCGGATGAGGGTCTCACCGTATGCGAAGCTTTCCCGGGAGATCCGATGATCAGACAGTATGAGACACTCGCGAAATCACTGCTGGCAGATTAATAAACGAAAGAAACAGAGGAGATCAGATATGCTGACAGACCTGCATCATCCCGATATGTCGAAATCGGAGATAAAAATAGGGGAAATACAGGACCTTGCTCCGTTCCCTGCGGAGCTGGAATATTCATGTCCTTCACGCGGAAGCTGGACTATTGCACATACGCCGATGATAATACCCGGCGCTTATATGATATATATCGGAGCGTCGTCGTGCCTCAGGGGCGTCGTGCTTTCGGCGGCTGAATATGAAGGTATGGACCGTTTTTCCATGGTGCTCATAGAGGAAAAGGACATCCTCAGCGGAGACATGGAAGAGCTGTTCATCGAAGGAGTCACTGATATAATCAACAAACTCGACAAACGTCCGTCGTGTGTGCTGCCTTTCACGGGGTGCATACATTACTTCCTGGCGACCGACATTGAATACATCTACGATGAACTCAGCGCGCGGTTCCCGGACATCGATTTCATGAGCTGCCGGATGACGCCGACGATGAAAGAAAACGAGCACACTCCGGAAGAAGACATGCGCCGGTCGATGTATTCCTGCATCGACCGGCTGCCGGTAAATCCGCTGTCAGTGAATATGATCGGCAATAATCAGGCCGTATCTCACGCCGGCGATCACCTCGCTCTGCTGATCAGAAACGGCTATACCGTCCGCGATCTGGCGAACTGCTATGAATACAGCGAATACAAACAAATGGGCGAAAGCTGTCTCAACATATATTCTCTTCCCGTCGCGGAATGGTCGTGCGAATGTCTGAAGGAGCGCATCGGTCAGCCGTTTGTTTATCTGCCGTATACCTGGGACTTCGGCGAGATAGAACGCGATGTCGATAAACTGGCTGATACGCTGGGTCTCGAACATCCCGACCACGCTTCTGCCCGCAGCCGGGCGGAAAAAGCGCTGGCAGAGGCAAAAGCTGCTATAGGAGACACTCCTGTGGCGATAGATTACGTCTCATCACCGCGGTATATCGGCCTGGCCCGTCTCCTGCTCGAGCACGGCTTCAATGTATCCGAAATATACGGTGACGCGATAACTCCGGACGAGGCCGGCAGCCTGGAATGGTTCCGGGAAAACTTCCCCGATATTCCGTTCCGGTCGACAGCCAACTTCCGCGCCAGATTCTACGACAGAAACGAAGCGGAAAAATACGGAGGGCACCTGCTGGCGATCGGCCCGAAAGCGGCCTACTTCACCGGCACGAATCATTTCGTGAACATGATCGAAAACAACGGCCGGTACGGATTTGACGGGATCGCCTGGCTTGCCGGCGCCATGACCGACGCTTATGAAAACGAAAAAGATACTGAAGCCGTCATTCAGGTAAAAGGCTGGGGGTGTTCAGCATGAAACAGGTGGTAAGAGTGCTTTCGACGTATTCGGCCGACCTCTTCGGCATCAATTCGGTGCTGTACGAACTAGGCGGACTGGTCGTCATGCACGATGCGTCCGGCTGCAATTCAACATATAATACTCATGATGAACCGCGCTGGTATACGACTGACAGCATGATATACATTTCCGGACTCAAAGAAAACGATGTCATCCTCGGCAACGATGAAAAACTCATCGAAGACATATGCGAGACCGCCGCAGAAACGCATCCGGCATTCATCGCAGTCACGGCCGCTCTGATCCCGCTCTTTATGAGCACAGACATGAAGGGACTCGCGCGCGTCATTGAACGCAGGACAGGGATCCCTTCCTTCGGATTTACGACAAATGCGATGGACACATATATCTCCGGAGGCAATATGGTCTACGGAGAATTCCTGGAACGTTTCTGCCCCGACGAGCGCCCGGGACACGGCAGTAATAAACTGTCCGTGAATCTTCTGGGTGTGACGCCTCTCGACTTCTCGATAATCGGCAATGTCGAAGCGCTGCGTTCATACCTCGAGGACAATGATATCGCCGTCAACTGCTGCATGACGATGGGCTGCAGCCTGGATGAAATAACCGCTGCCGGAAAAGCGGATGTCAATCTGCTCTGCTCTTCGCTGGCCGAAAACGGCGCGCTTCTTCTCCGTGAAAAATACGGCATGCCGTACGTCACAGGACTGCCGGCAGGAAGATACGCCGCCGGAAAACTCGCTGAAAATATCAGGCAGGCTGCTTCCGGCGCTGATGACTGCAGCAGATCGAACCGTGACGACGCCTCATCGTTCAGCGCGGGGCAGCATGCGTACGGAGGTGTATGGATCATCGGCGAAGTCGTTTTCGCCGCTTCCGTCAGAGAATGTCTCGAGAACGATCTCGGCCTGAAAGACGTCCATGTGATATGCCCCGGCGAACGCTCATGCGGACTGCTGCGTCCCGGCGATGTCATGACGCACGAGGAGGAAGATATTGAAAACTGTCTCGCGCAGGCTTCTGCTGTAATAGCGGATCCTATTTACCGCCGGATAATGCCGCGCGGGTGGCGCAGCCGCGGTGTGAAATTCGCGGACATCCCGCATGAGGCGTATTCGGGAAGGATGTACAGAAGTCGCATGCCGCTATTTATCGGCGCCGGTTTCACAGATGTCCTGCAGGACCTGCTCTGCACGCAGCGTGAGATCGGGATGAACGACATCATGAAAAACAATGTTCCTTTTGCGAAAAAGAAAAAATATTAGGAGGACCCAATGGAAGAAACAAGAGTTGCCATTCTCGGCATAATAGTCAATCAAAACGGAGACGTGGAGCAGGTGAATCAATTCCTCCACGAATACGGTCAGTATATTATCGGCAGGATCGGCATTCCCTACAGGAAGCGCGGCATCAGCATCATAGGCATCGTTCTGGATGCGCCGCAGAACGAGATCAGTACACTCTCAGGCAAACTCGGACGCCTCGAAGGGATAAACGTCAAGGTCACATATTCGAACGTATGACATCGCGAACGGACCGTCTATCTGATAAATGTACCGTCGTCAAGTTCTCTGAACGCCTCGTTCAGTTCATCTTCGGTATTCATTACTATCGGACCTCCCCAGGCAACAGGTTCATGAAGCGGCTGCGCGGACAGAAGCAGAAATCTGACGCCGCCGCTGCCGGCGCTGACGCTTATACATCTGCCTTCTCCGAAAAGCAGAGCCTGCTTCGCGTTCCTGACTTCTCCGTCAGGCTCAAAGGCAGCGCTGCCGGTCACAACATATACGAACAATGTAGAACCGGCTTCGCTTTCATAGTCCCAGGAACTGCCCGGCTCCATCTCCACATCAAGATATGAAGCATCGACAAAGCTGCCCCTGAAAGCTCCGCTGTTTTCCAGGTATCTGCCGGCTATCACATGGATTTTCGTCCCCTCTTCAGTAATAACCGGGACATCTGCACTTTTGATGTCGCCGTATTTCGGCGCTGTCATTTTATCTTTGGCCGGAAGATTGATCCAAAGCTGCGCCCCGAGCATATGTTCCGACGGCTTAGGCATCTCCTGATGAATGATCCCCGAGCCTGCCGTCATCCACTGGCATTCCCCGTCCTTTATACTTCCGCTGTTGCCGAGATTATCGCCGTGCTCGATATCCCCCTTTATCAGATAGGTAACTGTTTCTATGCCTCTGTGCGGATGCCAGGGGAATCCCGCAGTATAATCATCAGGATCTTCAGAATCGAAAGCATCGAGCATCAGGAACGGATCATAATCATTTACATCATTAAATCCTATCACGCGCACCAGATGGACACCCGCTCCGTCGACGGCTGCGTTCCCTTTTGTTATTTTCTTTATTTTTCTATATTCAGTCATAATATTACTCCTTTTCCTTACTCTGATAGAACTGTATACCCCTTTATCGTCCTCACAAAACGCCGGCCTCTCCCGGGCCTGCAGATAAAAGCGCATACAAAAAGGACGCCTGTCCGGCGTCCCGTAATACCCGAATCTATTCGAACCAGGCGACTGCTCTTATCGGTGATCCGTCAGAGTTCTCCACTTTCAGCGGGAAGCAGCTGAACCAGAACAGACCGCTGCCGCACTGGTCAAGATTTTGCAGATTTTCAATATTGACGATTTCATTCCCGGCAAAAAGTCTGTGGTGCCTTGCGAGCTCAAGGTCGGCGATCGGATCGAGTCCGATGACATCAAACCCGATGCCTTTATAATCTCCGGCTATGATCAGATCCATGACATCATCATCAAGACACGGATAATCGCCAAAATATTCTTCCGTGCCCCACAGCCTGTCCCATCCCAGCTCAAAGAGCAGGAAATCCGCGGCGCTGATTTTGTCCCCGTACGGCTCCAGCTGCTTTAAAGTAATGGCTTCTCCGTTCTTCAATGTCCTGCAGTCTATGACGACGGCCTTGCCGATAAACTGATCCGGCGGGAATTCATCCAGGGCTGTCCTGCCCTTATACAAATGTGCCGGCGGATCCATATGAGTACCTGTATGTGAAAACATTGTTATCCTGGTCTCTTTAAAACCATCTTTCTCATAGGTATTTGCCGCTTCCAGCTTCGGCGGCTCCGTGCCCGGATATACCGGCATATCTTCCCTTATAGTATGTGTCAGATCGATTACTTTCATGCTGTGCCTCCATTATATTCCTGTATGTATGTGCCTGTGAGCAATGCCCGGTCCTATATGAGGATGTTCATGCTCGTGTGTTATTATTTCTTTTTGCAGCGTTCCGTTGTGCAGGTGATAGACCGTATGACTGTGCATATGACAATGTCTGTATTTCAAAGTATCTGTTACTGCCAGCGCCGAACCGGCGGTCATAATGATCAGTCCGATGACAAACATTTTCGACAGCCCCTCGTGCAGAAAAGCCAGCGAAAACAACGCGCCGATAAAAGGCGCGGCGGCATAAAACGCGCTCGTCTTCGCCGCTCCGATAATATTCTGCGCGCGTATGTAAGCGAAAATACTCAATCCATATGAGATAAATCCCAGCGCCAGGGCAGCAACAATGATCAGCGGTGAAGGCAGAGTCTCTCCGACAGCCAGCGCAATGATCAGAGAACCCGTGCCCGAGAATATGCCCTTCAGGATCACGATCTCATATGTGCTTTTGGCAGAAATCATTCTTGTGCAGTTGTTCTCGAGTCCCCAGCAGGCCGCGGCGCCGAGCACCATCAGCGATCCCGCTGAAAATTTAAGACTCGATGCGCCTTCAAATGACAAAGCCGCGCTCGATAAGATTATCAGGAACAGAGCCGCCCACATCCGCTTTGATATTTTCTCCTGAAAAACCAGAAACGCTATGAGCGCAGTGGCTGCTATCTCGAAGTTGTTGAGCAGTGAAACGTTTGCCGCGGTCGTCCTTTCCACTCCGTTCATCAGAAGTATCGGCGCCATGATATCAAGCACTATCATGCCGATCGTGTACGGAAGGTCTGATTTGCTGAGACGTTCCGTCCGGTCTCCGGGTTTTCTCCGCAGCAGAAAAAGGCTGCCGATGCCCGCTCCCGCTCCCAGATAAAGAAATGCCGCCAGCATCGTCGGTCCCGCAAAACCCAGCAGCACCTTGGAAACAGGTATGCTCACCGAATAAAAGACTGCCGCCAGAAGAGCCAGCAATATTGCATATGTCTGTTTGCTCTTCATCCGATATCCACACCTTCCTGTTCAGCTTTCACTATGTCCTTCTGCAATGTCTGCAAAAGACGTCCGGGATCGACCGGTTTGGAAAGGTGACTGGTCATCCCGCACTCATGAACCTTTATGATATCATCATTATACGCATCTGCCGATAAAGCTATGATCGGTATGCTGCGCGAATCAGGACGGCCGGCAGCGCGTATCGCTTTGGAAGCTTCATATCCGTCCATCACCGGCATGCGGATATCCATCAATACCGCTGAAATATCGCCGATCCCTGATTGCAGGAACTTCTCAACGCCTTCTCTGCCGTTCACCGCCGGTATCACCGACATGCCGGCTTTTTCCAGAATGGCGGTCGCTATTTCCCGATTCATTTCATTATCCTCACACAAAAGGATCTTGCCGCCTTCCAGGATAAAATCGCTTTTCTCTTTGGCCGGGCACAGTCCGTTGCTTTCATCAGCTTTTTTGAACGTCAGATATACAGTAAATTCCGTGCCTTCACCGAGTCTGCTCTCAGCCTCGATGCTGCCGTTCATCAGATCTACGAGTCTTTTCACGATCGAAAGCCCGAGCCCCGAGCCGCCTATGCCGGCAGTCTCCTCACTGCGTTCCTGCGTAAACGGTTCATATATCTTGGATATAAATTCACTGGAAATACCGACCCCGCTGTCTTTGATGACCAGCTTCATGGAAATTTCTTTTGCAGTCTCCTGCAGGCATTCCACCGACATCATCACTTCTCCGCCTTTTGGCGTGAATTTCACCGCATTGCTGAGAAGGTTGATGAAGATCTCCTCAACGCGCACAGCATCGGCCTCGACAACTGCGGACGATGCTCCGGAATCATCCAGAGTAAAATGTATTTTTTTGGCGTCCATCAGCGGTCTTACATTCGTCAGTATCCCGTCAATGACTGCCCTGAGCGGTACCGGCGAAAGATGGAGCGTCGTCACGCCGTTCTCTATTTTCTGCAGATCAAGAATATCGTTGATCAGCGAAAGAAGCGTCTCGCCGGCGGAACCTATCTTCTGCAGATAATCTGTTCTGATTTCATCCGAGTCAGTCTCCAGCGCCAGCCTGTCATAACCCAGGACCGCATTCAGAGGAGTACGCATATCATGGCTGACGTTCGCGATAAAATCCGACTTGGATTCATTGGCGCGCTCCGCCGCTTCCAGAGCTTTCTTCAGCTCTCTGTTCGTCCTCTCTATTTCACGCTGTATGCGCAGTTCCTCTCTGGCTGTTTCATCGACATTTCTCACCGTCATAATGGCGTAATTGCCGTCTTCTGCCGTCCTGGTGCGGACAATACGCATCTCAAAGTACTGCATCCCCCTCAGCGGAGTGACCTGATACCGATATGAATACCCGCTTTCTTTCTTAAGCCGTTCCTTCATATATGCACAGGAAGAGAGCCGCAGCATGATCTCGCGGTCCTCTTCACGCACCATCTCATCCACAAATTTTTTCATTGCTGTCTGAAAAGGCATATTTCTGTAGGTGTAATCGTACAGATCTTCATTGACCACATTGTGCGCCTGCAGGATCATGAACGTATCTTGGTCCAGATCGATGTGATAGATCGCATTGTAATCCTGCACCAGCGTCTTCACCATATCATCCTGCTTTTTCAGAGCCGTCTGCTGACGGACGATATCTTCGATGAAGCGCGCCGCGATAATGCACTCGCTTCCGTTCTGCTCATCGCTTACATCGATCAGCGTTATTTCTGCCGGGCAGTTCCGCTCCTGATACATATGATGAGAAGATATGCTGTACGATCCGCTGCTTCTGAGCCTGGACCGGATCGTTTCACGATCGAGTTCTCTCATGAATTCCGCGTGTTCCTGTTCAACTATGTACTGGCCGCAGTAAAAATCAAGAAAAGCATCATATGTGCTCGAACGGGAAAGAGTCTGAGCCAGAAGCGGCACGACAGGCTCCGAGATCCGCGCGATCTCCACACTGTCTGCCGTGAAATCCGCCAGAAGCACCGCAAAATATTCCTGCGCGAACACATTGATCAGGTAATTCAGCTTTTTCTTGAGCTTCGACTGACTTACCTTCTGCTCGTGATCTGCCTCCGCAGACTTGTACAGTTTCCAATTATCGTTCAGCATCATTTCTCCCGTCAATATATGCCCGCATCTTTCAATGCTTGTCGATTCCAATCAATAAACATTATTATAGCATACTTTTCGAGAATTTTGCCTTTTCCGCTCCGCACAGAGGGCACCGGAAATCATCAGGAATATCTTCCCATTTCGTCCCCGGCGCGATGCCGCTTTCAGGACAGCCTGCCGCCTCGTCATACTCCCAGCCGCAGACATCGCACGTATATGATCCGCCGGCATTACTGCCTGCGTCCCCCGCCTCTTCATCAGCAGATTTCAAAAGCTCGGAAACCATCTCCGGTATCTTCGCATAGTCGCCGTCATCAGGGTTCCAGTTCGATTTTACGGATGCGCCTACGACCTCAAACCCCGCATCTGCCA
>JALCRY010000050.1 GCA_022652985.1 Eubacteriaceae bacterium
GCTGAAGCGCATTCCGGAGCTTATACACCTGTACCGGGAGGCGTCGGCACGGTCACGACCAGTCTGCTGATGAAGCATACTGTCGAGGCGGCAAAAAAGAAGATATAGTGTAGGTTGAATCATATATCTTAAACGTACACAAAAATAACTGTTCCGCATGGAACAGTTATTTTTGTTCTTGGCAAGGGTAGCAGGATTCGAACCTGCGCATGATGGAATCAGAATCCAGTGCCTTACCGCTTGGCTATACCCCTACATTGGAGGCGACACCCAGATTCGAACTGGGGGATAGAGGTTTTGCAGACCTTTGCCTTACCACTTGGCTATGTCGCCGTAATTCATATTATTTAATTGGGGTGGGTAGTGGGATTCGAACCCACGCATGACGGAGCCACAACCCGTTGTCTTAACCACTTGACTATACCCACCATATTAATTGGCGATCCGAATCGGGTTCGAACCGATGACCTCCAGCGTGACAGGCTGGCATTCTAACCAACTGAACTACCGGACCGCAATTATTATTGGTGGGCGCTACAGGGCTCGAACCTGTGACCCCCTGCTTGTAAGGCAGATGCTCTCCCAGCTGAGCTAAGCGCCCAATAATAAGTGGTAGCGGTGACTGGAGTCGAACCAGTGACCTTCCGGGTATGAACCGGACGCTCTAGCCAGCTAAGCTACACCGCCACATCTGCAAGGTCGGAAAAACCGTTGCAAGAAATATATTAACATCGCAGGTCGGTCATGTCAAGGTAAAAAAACCTTTTAAACAAGAACGTTATGTTGTATTATATTCATAACGAAGGGAAGGTTAATCTTAATGAAGAAATCATTGATAATATTGGCGTGTGTGTTTTCGGCAGCATTCCTGATTTTGGGCATCTGGCGCTTTTCTGCGGTATATGCATATAATTCAGCTCATTATCCGGAAAATACTACTATCAATGGCGTCGACTGTTCAGATCTGACTGTTCAGCAGGCCTCGGCCAAATTATCCAAAGCATGGAACAAAAAAACACTTATATTGAAAAACGGGGAAGGGGAGACCATCGGCAGGATCGATAATCTTGATTTAAAGTATGATATAGAAGACGGCCTTACAAAAGTGATGCAGCAGAGCATCCTCAGTCCTTCGATCAAAAGAGCAATCAAAAAAGGCGATAATCTTACCGTTCCTATGACTGCCAAGGGAACAAAGAGCTTTGAAAAGCAGATCAGAAAAATGAAGTTCCTGAAGAGATCATATACGACAAAAACGAAAAACGCTTATGTCGATATGTCGAATACCGATTTTAAGATCGTCAAGGAAGTATACGGCGACAATATCAGTTATGACAGGTTCGAAAAGAAGATGCTCAGCAGGATCGCGGCGGACAAATGGACCGTCACGTATAAGGCATCGGATTATTACGAACTCCCGACTGTACTGTCGACATCATCGTCACTGAAGAAGAAACAGGATTACTGCAATAAATATCTGACACAGAAGATAAAGTACAATATGCACGGGACGACGGTCACGATCACGCCGGCACAGCTTTCGAAAGTTGTAACGGTCGATGGTAAAGGCAATGTCACGATAAGCAGGAAAGCAATCAAAAAACTGGTCCACAGTCTTGCCTACAAGTATGACACGGCGTATGCCACAAGGACATTCAAGTCTGTTTCGGGCAAGAAGATAACGGTTTACGGACAGGGATACGGGTATCTGCTAGACCAGAAGGCGGAGCGGAATGCTCTGTACAGGATCGTCAAGAGCGGCAAAGATACTACGCGTGATCCGAAATACAAACAGGAGCCGCTGTTCAAGGGCAAGGACGAGCTGAAAGATAATTTCATTGAAATCAATCTGAGCACGCAGACTTTATACATGGTCAAGAACGGGAAGACGATACTGTCCACTTCTGTCGTGACCGGCAATGTCTCCAAGAACCACGGGACGCCGGAAGGTGTTTTCTATCTGCAGGGCAAAGCAACTAACGTGACGCTGAAAGGATACAATTACGACGGCACGACATACAACTCGCCGGTATCATACTGGATGCCGTTTGACGGCGGAATAGGGATGCACGACGCACCATGGAGAAGCTCATTCGGAGGTTCGATATATTACTCGAACGGATCGCACGGATGCGTAAATATGCCTTCAGACGGCGCGGCATTTGTCTATCACCATATCAAAGTGGGATGGCCTGTGGTCGTCCACTGGTGATCAGTATAGTTTAACGAAATAATCAGCATAAAAAAAAGCACCTGGGTCGAAAACCTGAGTGCTTTTTGATTTCTATTCTTCTGTTTCCGGAACCGGCGGCTCTTCAGCAGCGGCTTCGGCTTCGCGTTCTGAAAGTACCTTGTTGTACTCCTGGAAAATCGCCTCTTTGATTCTGTTTCGGGTTTCAGACTTCAAAGGATGCGCTATGTCTTTAAAGTCACCTTCGCCCATTTTTCTGCTCGGCATTGCGATGAACAGTCCGTTCTGACCATCGATGATCTTAATATCATGAACTACGAATTCATCGTCGAAAGTGATCGATACTACCGCTTTCATTTTACCTTCATCATTGATTTTGCGTATCCTAACATCTGTAATTTCCATATAGCCTGACACCGCCTTTCATTTCGTATAAGTATCACGATCCTGTCTCTCATAATAATTATAAGATATTTACTCAATTATTACAAGAATACTTTTTAAAAAATCCGACTATTCGGAATTGCATCAATCATTTGAGATGCTTCATCAACTGAACGCAGATAGACGAGAGGTGTATAATCGCTGACTTTTGTCTCGTTGTTTTCTTCAGCGGCTATGGCCACTCCTATGCCGCAGACTTCGACTTCAAACTCCGCCAGGAGTTCGGTGATACCTTTCAATGACCCGCCGGCGCGCATGAAATCATCGATGATGATAGCCTTTGTTTTCGGCTCCACTGCTTTTTTCGCCATGGACATTTTTGATATACGCCCGGAAGAACCGGAGAAATAATTTATGGAAACGGTAGGGCCCTCGGATACTTTGGTCTCGCGCCGCACCACTATTACGGGAATATTGAGCAGCCGTGCCGTCATGAAGGCGAGTGGTATGCCTTTGGTTTCGATCGTCGCCACATAATCCGCACCGGAGTCCCTGAACTTTTCGGCGAAAATCGAGGCCATTTTTTCAGTCATTCCCGGAGAAAACATGATGTCGGATGTGTACAGGAATCCTCCGCCCATGATGCGTGAAGGATCGCGCAGCATTTCGCAGAGGGTGTTCTGGACTTCGGAAGCCTGGGCGGCAGTAATGCACGGGACGTATTTTACCCCTCCGCCTGCTCCGGGTATGGTGATGATCCTGCCGAGTCCGTTCTCCTGCAGCGTTTTCTTGGCAATAGAAAGATCTTCGCTCACAGTCGATTTGGCTGCGCCGAAGCGTTCGCAGAAATATCCGAGTCCGAAAGAAATACCGGGGCTGTCGGACAATATCTTGATCATTGCCCCCACTCGTTCAGTCCTTTTCATAAACCGATAATATTCTGTACATTCAAATTTGTCAAATCGGTTTGAAGAAGTTAAATGATATGCTATAATAATCACGTTATAATCTAATGGAGGCAAAAATGATCGATCTTTCAAAAGTAAAAAATATACATTGTATCGGCATCGGCGGCATAGGACTTTCTGCAGTTGCTGATATTCTTATTTCCAAGGGGTATAAAGTATCCGGCTCGGACATGAATAAAAACGAGAAAGTAGAGCATCTCATAGGGGAGGGCGTTAATGTATTTATCGGACATGACGCATCCAATATAGAAGATGTCGACCTGGTTGTTTATTCGAATGCCATAGGCAAGGACAATCCGGAGCTGAATGCCGCCAGGGAAAAAGGCATCCCGTGCATCACCAGAGCGATGATGCTCGGACAGCTTATGACAGAGCATAAGCACAGCATCGCAGTTGCCGGGACTCACGGAAAAACAACTACGACCTCGATGATATCGCTTATCATCAAACATGCTGATATGGATCCTACGATACTGGTCGGAGGAAATCTCAACGAGATACACGGAAACGTCAGCGTTGGACACGGAGACTTCTTTATTACGGAAGCCTGCGAGTACATGGATAGTTTCCTGCAGTTCAGACCGATGATCGAGATCATACTCAACATAGATTCGGATCATCTCGATTACTTCAAGGACATAGAACATATTGTCGAGTCGTTCAATGACTTCGCAAATCTGGTCCCTGATGACGGGATGATTTTTGCGTATGATGCGAATCCTTTCGTCAAGAAAGTCATCAAAGGCAGAAAAAATGTCATCACCTACGGACTGAGCGAGAACAGCGATTTCTATGCGGAGGATATAGAGTTCAACGGCGCCGGTCATCCTGCTTTTTCCTGCTATCACAAGGGGAAAGAAATATGCAGGGTCCAGCTTGATGTTCCGGGAGAGCACAATATTCTCAATGCGCTGGTTTCCATCGCCTGCACATATACGCTGGGCATCGATACGAAGGTGATAGTTGATACGCTCGAAAGCTATTCGGGGACGGAAAGAAGATTCGATATCATCGGAGAAACTTCAAACGGTATGAAGGTGATAGACGACTATGCGCATCACCCGACAGAGATAAAGGCAACGCTGAAAGCTGCGCTGAATTTGCCGCATAACAATATATGGTGCATATTCCAGCCGCATACGTATACCAGGACTATCGCGCTTTTCGATGAGTTCGTGAACGCGTTCGGCGATGCGGACAAAGTCGTTTTCGCCAAGATATATCCCGCGAGAGAAAAGAACATATACAAAATAAGTTCGAAGGAGCTTATGAACGAATTCAAGAAAAAACATCCGGGGAGAGAAGTATATTACTTCGAGGACTTCGAGGATATTGCGCGTTTCGCATATGACAATGCGGAGAAGGGAGATCTGATACTGACGATCGGCGCCGGTGATGTTTACAAGATAGGCGAAATGATCCTGGATCTCGATAAGAAAACACAGGAGAACAAATAATGAATACAGCGGATTTTGAAGCAGAGGAAAAGGCCAGACTGGAACGCAATCTGGCGTATGCGGAGCAGGGTGTGAAGTTCATTGACATCAGGACCGCATATATAGACGAAGGCGTGGTCATCGGAAAGGACACGGTGATATATCCGCTGGTAGTCCTTGAAGGGAAAGTAGAGATCGGACAGGGATGTCTGATAGGAGCAAATACACGGATAGTCGATTCGACGATAGGAGACAGGACCGACATCTGGAGCTCGGTGATAATCGAAAGCAGCGTCGGCAATGAAACACATGTAGGTCCGTTCGCGTATATGCGTCCGAACAGTCATGTCGGGAGCGGCTGCAAAGTAGGAGACTTTGTCGAGGTCAAGAACAGTACTATGGGAGACGGCGCGAAATCGTCACATCTCACATACATCGGGGACAGCGATGTCGGCAAAAATGTCAATCTGGGATGCGGCGTTGTTTTCGTTAATTATGACGGTACAAAAAAATTCAGATCGACAGTGAAGGATAATGCATTCATCGGGTGCAATTCGAATCTTATTTCTCCTGTGACTGTGGGAGAGAAATCGTATGTCGGAGCGGGGAGCACGATCACCAAAGATGTGCCTGACGGCGCTCTGTATATAGAAAGAGCAAAACCTAAGATTATTGAAGGCTGGGTCGAGAGGACCGGGAAGCTGGATAAGTCAAAATAAACATAGTGGAGGGAAACATGAAAAACGGAGTTTTTGCTGGGTACAAAATTTTTACAGGAAATGCATTTCCTGAGCTCGCAGAGGAAATAGCAAACATCATGGGGAAACCTGTAGGGAAGGCAAATGTCACAAAGTTCAGCGACGGAGAGATTTCTGTAAATATCTTTGAGACAGTAAGAGGACAGGACTGCTTCATAGTGCAGCCTACATGCTATCCTGTCAATCAGAATCTGATGGAGATGCTGATCATGATAGATGCCATGAAGAGAGCTTCAGCAGGAAGAATCAACGCAGTCATTCCGTATTACGGATATGCGCGTCAGGACAGAAAAGCCAAGGCTAGAGATCCTATCACATCGAAGCTGGTTGCAGATCTGATAATGGCGGCAGGTGCGGACAGAGTTGTTACTATGGATCTGCATGCGGCGCAGATACAGGGATATTTCGATATACCGGTAGATCATCTTCTGGGACTGCCTATTCTTATGAAATACTGGAAAGAGCAGAACATAGAAGACCTGGTAGTCGTATCGCCTGATCACGGCAGCGTAACAAGAGCGAGAAGCATGGCTGAACCGCTGAATGCGCCTATCGCGATCATCGACAAGAGAAGACCTGAGGCCAACAAGAGCGAGATCATGAATATCATCGGGGATATCAAAGACAAGAACTGCATCATAGTCGACGACATGATCGATACAGCGGGCACGATCTGCAATGCAGGCAAAGCGCTTATGGACCTGGGTGCAAGAAGCGTATCGGCAGGGGCAACACATGCTGTTCTGTCGGGACCTGCTATAGAGAGACTCAAGGCAGCTCCGTTCAAGGAAATCATTTTCCTGAACACGATCCCTATTCCTCAGGCGAAGAGAATAGACAATATGAAAGTACTGTCTGTAGCTCCTCTGTTTGCTGAAGCAATGATGAGGATACACACGAACGACTCGATAAGCAAGCTGTTCGACTAAAGGAAGTATATGTATTTAATAGTCGGCCTGGGGAACCCGGGCAGAAAATATGCCCAGACGCGTCATAATATGGGGTTTATTACCATAGACTACATGGCGGACAAACTGGGAGTACAAGTCAATAAACTGAAACACAGAGCCAAGGTCGGGGAGTCATCACTCTCCGGCCATAAAGTTATGTTTGCGAAACCGCAGACATTCATGAATCTGTCAGGTGAATCCGTCGGAGAAATAGTAAGGTTTTATAAAATACAGCCTGATCACGTGATCGTGATCTATGATGATATGGATATCGCCGCGGGTTCTATAAGGATCAGAAAAAAGGGGAGCGCAGGATCACACAACGGCATGAAGTCAGTCATCATGCACATGGGTACAGATGAATTCCCGCGGATAAGGATAGGCATAGGCGCCCATGAAGGCGTAGACGCGGTGGATTATGTGATCGGCGGCTTCAGCAAAGAAGACAAGGAACCTTTGGAGAGGGCTGTCATGACTGCCGCAAAAGCGGTCGAAACAATAATATCCGACGGCATCGACAAAGCGATGAACATGTATAATGGGAATTGTTGATATTACAGGAATAGCGGAGAGCAGGACTGCTCCTGTCTGCGCGAAAATAATCAATGAAAACGGGGGACAGACTCTGATAACGGCACCTACATATACGCGTGCTTCGAGAGCTGCCTCCGATCTTTCGTTTTTTGTGAATAAAAGAATATACCTTCTGCCCGCGGACGATGAAAAACTCATCACATATGAAGCGAAGAACCGGGATACGATGCTCGAAAGGCTGAAGATAATGAAGGCGCTGTCGACGGGAGAAGACTGTGTGGTAGTCGCTCCTGTTACAGCAGTAATAAAACATCTTCCTCCTGCGGCGGTCTGGAACAGCGCGGGGGTGGAAGTCTCCGCGGGAAGCGATCTTGACCTTCGTGCCGTAATGACTTCACTCATAGATATGGGTTACGAACGCCTGCCGATGGTGTATGCCAAAGGGCAGTTTTCGATGCGCGGAGATATACTCGATGTGTTCACGCCGTACGCCGATTCACCTTTCCGTATTGAACTTTTTGACACAGAAGTGGAATCGATAAGGACCTTCGATCCTGATTCGCAGCGGTCGATCAATGAGATGGATAAAGTCTCGCTTTTTCCTGCGCAGCTGATCATCAGAGATGAGGCGGCTTTTGCCAAAGCGGAGAAGAAAATACGCACTTTATACCGCGGCCTTGACGAAAGAAGAGAGGCGCTGCTCGACGATATCGAAAATCTGACCAATATACAGAACCTTGAGATATATATGGATTATTTCTATGATAAGACCGACCGCTTATGGGATTATATGACCGGCGGCACTGTTATCGTGGATGATCCGAACAGGGTGTATGAACTTCTCGAAGGACATGACAGTGAAATAAAAACGGATTTCGAGGTGTACCTGGAAAAAGGACATTTCGTGGGGAACGATCTGAAGAATTTTCCGAACAAAAAAGATTTCCTCAGGATATATGATCTGCCGGATGTCAGGCTCTGCTCTCCGATGCCGAACAGAGTCAAGGGAGTCGACAAGCTTGATGCGGTGAAGAATATCGTCAGCAGGCAGGTGCTTTCATATAACGGTAAAATGGATCTGCTGGAGAGAGATCTGGAGCGGTACATTCAGAACGGATATAAAGTGACAATTGTCTGTTCTTCCGACGAACGTGTGCGTAACATGGAGGATTTCCTGGACAGAGCCGATCTCCATACGAGGGTATGGGTACGTCAGGGAGTGCTTTCCGCAGGGATGGAATTTCCCGAGGAAAAAATCTGCTACATCACAGACGGAGATATCTTCGGCGATTACAAATACAAGCGCAGGCGCCGCAGAACATCGGGCGGAGGAGAACCGATCAAGAGCTTTGCGGATATTTCGAAGGGCGATTATGTTGTGCATGAAGCCCATGGAATAGGGAAATTCATCGGGCTGAAGCAGCTTACCGTACAGGGTGAGCATAAAGACTATCTGCAGATAAAGTACGCGGGGAACGATATGCTTTATGTACCGGTCGAGCAGATGGATATAATACAGAAGTATGTAGGTTCCGAGGGCACCGCCCCGAAGATAAGCAAACTGAACGGCAAAGAATGGCGCACGACCAAGGCGAAGGCGAAAGCGTCGATCGCCAATATGGCGGAGGAACTGCTGCAGATATCAGCAGAGCGGCAGAATAACCCGGGGTATAGTTTTGGGCCCGACACGGTATGGCAGAAAGAGTTCGAAGATGACTTCCCTTACGAAGAGACGCCTGATCAGCTCAGATGCATAGAAGAAATAAAGAGCGATATGGAGAGCACAAAAGTCATGGACCGGCTTTTGTGCGGCGATGTCGGATACGGCAAGACAGAAGTGGCTGCAAGAGCGATGTTCAAATGTGCAGCCGAAGGGAAACAGGCTGCGGTACTGGTCCCCACGACGATACTGGCAAGCCAGCATTATGCGACGCTGAAGGAAAGATTTGAGAAATTTCCTTTCAAAGTGCAGATGATGTCGCGTTTCCGGACGGACAAAGAAATAGAAGCGACTATAGCAGGGCTGAAGGACGGATCGGTGGATGTAGTAATAGGAACGCACAGGCTGCTTTCCTCTGATGTTAAATTCAAGGACCTCGGGCTTCTCGTTATTGATGAAGAACAGCGTTTCGGAGTTCAGCATAAAGAGGCGATCAAGAAGCTGCGCGCCAACGTCGATGTTCTGACGCTTTCCGCTACACCGATACCGCGCACTCTGCATATGTCTCTGCTCGGCATACGCGATATGAGTCTTATCGCCGAACCGCCTGACGACAGGTATCCGGTACAGACATATGTAATGGAAGAAGACGATTACATGATCGCGGAAGCGATAGAGCGTGAGCTCGACCGCGGCGGGCAGGTGTTTGTCGTTTATAACAGAGTGAACGGAGTATACAAAGTGGCTGAAAAAATCAACCACCTTGTTCCCGGCAGGAGAATAGCGGTCGGTCACGGCCGCATGAACGAGAGCAAACTTGAGGACGTGATGATGGGATTTGTTGCCGGCGACTATGATATTCTTGTCGCGACGACGATCATAGAGAACGGGATCGACATCCCGAACGCAAATACGGTAATAATAATCGACGCCGACAAATTCGGACTTTCGCAGCTGTATCAGATACGCGGCCGCGTCGGCAGGACGAACCGGCTGGCGTATGCGTATCTGCTGCATAAAAAAGACAAAGTCCTGTCGGAGGTCGCTGAAAAGAGACTGCGCGCCATAAAAGATTTTACGGAATTCGGCGCGGGCTTCAAAATAGCGATGCGCGATCTGGAGATACGCGGAGCAGGCAACATACTCGGCACGGAACAGAGCGGACATATCGTGAATGTGGGGTATGAACTTTACTGCAAACTTGTCGATGATGCCGTGAAGGCGCTCAAGGGCGAAGTCGTTACTGACGAGAGAGAAGAAACGCAGCTCGACATCAGAGCATCGGCGCTCATTCCTGACAGTTACATAGGTGACGAGCTGACGAAGCTGAGTATGTATAAGAAAATCGCGGCTGTGAGGACAGAGGCGGATGCCGATGATATGATCGAGGAGCTGACCGACAGATTCGGAGATGTGCCGGCGGACACTAAGAATCTCATCAGGGTGGCGCGGATCAAGTATACTGCGGAGGAACTGGGCATACGGAAGATCATCCAGCGTGATAAACGTATTACATTTGACTACGGCAAAGCCGGCGGTGTAAAACCGGTCAGTGTATTCCTGACCGGGAAAAAAGATAATCTCAGTGAGATATTCGAAATACTGGATTTGATGAATCAAAGGTGACGGGACTGTCATTTTATGATTGACAATAGGCCTGGTGAATGTGTAAAATAATAAAGGCAAAGAAAGCGTTGTGTGTCACGATTTGTGCATAATGTTTAATTTGTGAAAGGTATGGTGATATCATGCACATATGGATACTGGCTGTTGTGATCATCATAGCCGGAACACTGGTTTCGGCGGTGGTGAGAAATCCTGCTCCTGTCAAGTACAGCGAGGAGAACGAGAAAGACAGTGAAGAACTCTAGGATAGTGAGTTGATTTTTATCTGCAGAGCCTTTGGAACGCCTTATGAGGCGTCCGGGGGCTCTGTTTTATTGTTTGATAAATACAGTCACTATGATATAATTATGAAGTTCTTTTGAAAGGAGCTAACAATGTATTTTAATGATATTACAATAATAGACAGTGATTTCTGTGTCAGAGAGCACATGCATGTTGTGACGGACGGCGTGACAATATCTTATATAGGCAGTAATGCTCCGGAGAAGGTGTCCGGGGATGTCTATGACGGCAGAGGAAAACTGCTCATGCCGGGATTTGTGAATGCCCATGCACACTCGCCGATGACTCTGATGAGAGGCTATGGGGAAAACATGGCGCTGCAGGAATGGCTGAACGACAGGATATTCCCTTTCGAGGCGAAACTTACGGGGGAACGGGTATACTGGGGCACGCTGCTGGCCATGGCCGAGTCTCTCAGATTCGGCATCGTATCGACCTCGGACATGTATTACTTCTGTGACGATATGGCAAGAGCTGTGCTGGATGCGGGATGTAAAAACAATATTTCGCGGTCTATCACGAATTTTACAGATGAGGATCTGAGTACTATGAAGGCCGCTGCGGAAATGAAGTCGTTCTATGAAAACTTTAACGGCGCAGGCGGCGGGAAGATACTCGTGGATATGAGTCTGCATGCCGAGTACACAAATCCGGAGAAAACGGTCAGACAGCTTGCCGAGTATACTAAGAAAATCGGCGCTAACATGCATGTGCATGTTTCCGAAACAAAAACAGAGCATGAAGAATGCAAGGCCAGACATGAGGGCCGGACGCCGGTAAAGTTCCTGAGCGATCTCGGCCTGTTCGATACCAGGACGACAGCTGCGCACTGCGTATGGGTCGAACCGGAAGATATGGACATATTAAAGGAAAAGAACGTTACGGTGGCCTGCAATCCCGTCAGCAATATGAAGCTGGCAAGCGGAGTCTGCAATGTGCCTGAACTCCTGGCGCGGGGGATCAATACTGCGATAGGGACCGACAGCGTTTCTTCCAACAACAGTCTGAATTTCATAGAAGAAATGAAGGCGTTTGCCACGGCACCGAAGATGATGTATAATGACCCGACTGCCGTTACACCGAAGCAGACGATCATTGCCGCTGCGGCAGGTGGAGCCGCGGCTCAGGGCAGAGAAGACTGCGGCAGGATCAAAGAAGGCTTCAGGGCAGATCTCATAGTCCTGGATGTGAGCGGACCAAACATGCATCCGGTACACGACATGCTGAATAATATAGTCTATTCGGCATCGGGAAGCGATGTCTGCCTGACAATGACAGACGGCAAAGTCCTGTATAAGGACGGAGAATATATGACTATAGATGTAGAAAAAGCAATTTACGAAACAGAGAAGGCAACGAACGAGATCCTCTCTGAGCTTTAACGGAGAATAAATGGGAAATAAGTCTTTTGTAAAAGGGGCCGCTATCCTCGGAATAGCGGGACTGCTGGTCAAATTCCTCGGCGCGGCATTTCAGATACCGCTCGGGAATATGATACATGATACCGGCATGGCGTATTACGGCCCGGCATATTATGTATATACTTTGTTCCTGATCATCTCGACGTCAGCGCTTCCGGTGGCGATATCGAGGATGGTCTCGGAGCGTGCGGCTATCGGAGATTATGCCGAAGCTCACCGCGTGTTCCGGGCAGCTGTTGAACTCATGCTGTGCATAGGCGTCATTTCATTCGCCATCGTAGCTCTGCTCTCGAAACAGTTCGCTCACATGATGGGTTATGATCAGGCGCAGCTGGCGCTGCTGGCGATCGCGCCGGCGCTGATAATCGTGCCGGTAATGGCCGCATACCGCGGATATTTCCAGGGACTACAGAATATGAAGCCGACTGCAGTATCGCAGGTGATGGAGCAGGTGTTCCGTGTGGCCATCGGCCTCAGCCTGGCGTATTACTTTTATCATAATGCCAGGATTTCCGGATTCTTCCAGAACTTTGATAAATTCGGACAGGGAGCCGCGGGCGCTACATTTGGGGCTACGGCGGGTTCGGCAGCCGGTCTGATCGTAATAGTTCTGATATATTCAGGCAATAAAAAAGCGATCCGCAAGAGGATCGCGGGCACTAAGGATACGGTAAAACAAAGCACCAAAAAAATCATCGGCAGTATGCTCCGCATAGCGGTCCCGATCACCATCGGAGCCTCGATCATGCCTATCATGAACATCCTTGATGCTATCATTATAAAGAGAAGACTGGTCGGGGCGGGCTATACTCCGATGGAAGCCACAAAACTGTACGGGCAGCTCAGCGGGTTCGTTATGCCGCTGATCAACTTCCCGCAGGTGCTGACTGCCGCCCTGGCGATGAGTCTGGTCCCTTTCATCAGTTCAGCCTGGAAGAGAAAAGATCATCTTACGCTGACAACTAATACACAGCTGGCCCTCAGGATAGCTATCATTGTAGGATTGCCGTGCGCATTCGGACTGGCGCTGCTTTCAGAGCCGATCATGCTGCTTCTGTTCAGCTACGGAGACCGGGCAGGCGCCATCAGCGCCGCGCCGACGCTTGCGGTTATGGCTATAGGAGTCATATTCCTTTCCATAGTGCAGACGGTCACGGGAATACTACAGGGCCTGGACAAGCAGGATATACCTGTAAAGAATATGCTCTTTGGCGTTGTGATAAAAGTCTGCCTCACATGGATATTCACAGGCATTTACGTTCTGAATGTAAAGGGTGCTGCGCTGGCTACAGTAATAGCGTATGCCGTTGTGTCGGTGCTCGACGTGAGAGCGACCAGAAAATATACGAAGGTCGTATTCGACTGGACGCTGACGGTGGTCAGGCCGGGGATCTCCGTGCTGGTAATGTCCGCGGCTACTATATTGTCATATAAGCTGTTTGCCGTGCTTATCGATGTCAGAGTCGCGTGTCTGGCGGCAATACTGATCGCGGCAGTGGTATATGTCATTATGCTGTTCGTAACGAGGAGCATCACGCGCGAGGAATGTCTGGCAATGCCGGGCGGCACAAAGATAATCAAACTGGCCGGCAGATTTATAAGGTAACAGAGAAAGAGCAAAATGAGAGAAGAATACAGGAAATACGCAGAAACTGCAAAAACAGATGAAGAGGCGGTAAAGCGCCTGGTAGAGATAATCGGCATTCTGAGGAAGGAATGTCCCTGGGATAAGGTGCAGACGCACGACAGCCTTATACCCTGCATGATAGAAGAGGCCTACGAGGCAGTAGATGCCATTCAGAAAAGGGATGACGTGAATCTCAGGGAAGAACTGGGCGACGTAATGATGCAGGTCGTATTTCATAGTTTGCTGGCCGAGAGTGAGGGGCATTTCACTTTTAAAGATGTGGTCAACGAAGAATGCGAGAAAATGATACGCCGTCATCCCCATATTTTCGCCGGCGGCGATGCTAAAACTGTTGACAAAGTACTTGAAAAATGGGAGAATATCAAATGTGAAGAACATAGGGGTCTAAGTGAAACTTCGAGGCTGCGGGGAGTACCGGGTGCTTTTCCAGCTTTGATCAGAAGCGCAAAAGTTCAGAAGAAAGCTGCCCGTGTCGGGTTTGACTTTGATTCTGCTGAAGGCGCCTGTGAAAAATTACAAGAAGAAACTCAAGAGCTTACAGACGCTTGCCGGCAGCATGATCACGATAATATCTCTGAGGAGATAGGAGATATGCTGTTTACTGTTGTCAATGTGTCACGGTTTCTGGACGTGGAGCCGGAAGGGGCACTGAGATCCGCAACGGACAAATTCATACGAAGATTCGAGAGTGTAGAGTTGCAGGCCGAAGCGCTCGGAAAATCGCTTGAAGAAATGGACATCGACGAGATGAACGAGTTGTGGGAAAAGGCAAAAGCTGAAGAAGACGGCGAGAAGTAGAGTACACCAGTACTCATGTTTTTAAGGAGGAACATTTATGAACAAGGCTGAATTGATCGCTGCGGTAGCAGAGAAAACAGGATTTACCAAGAAGGACGCAGAGGTTACAGTAAATGCAACAATGAGCGTTATTGAAGATACTCTCAAGAAGGGTGACAAAGTCCAGCTCATCGGATTTGGTACTTTCGAAGTTCGCCAGAGAAAAGCAAGAACAGGCAGAAACCCTAGAAAGCCTGGAGAGACTATCCAGATAGCAGCGTCAAAGGCTCCTGTATTCAAAGCAGGCAAGGCTCTCAAGGATTCCGTTAACGGAAAATAGTCAAGTCGTATAGATTATGGAGCAGCTCCGCTGCTCCATTTTTTTTACTATATATACATACAGAAACGGTGGGACAATGAGAATAGATAAATTTTTAAAAAACTCAAGACTTATAAAGAGAAGGGCTGTTGCGAAAGACGCCTGCGATGCCGGAAGGGTATCGGTAAACGGAAAGACGGCCAAGGCAGGCACGGATGTCGAAGTGGGAGATGTCATTACTATAGTATTCGGGCAAAAAGAAATATCGGCCAGGGTACTTGCCCTGACCGATTCCGCTAAAAAAGACGATGCTGAAAACATGTATGAGATCATTTGAGTCCGTGCTGCAGCGAGACAGGCGCTGTCTGTCTCCTGACTGCAGGAACTCTCGTGAGCACGACTTTCCATACCGCCAGTATCACCGGTACTTCAACGGCACACATGATGCATGCCTCAGCTATGCGCGTCGGCAGCAGTCCTGCAAACGCGTTGCCGTACAGTATCGAAAGCCAGTATGTGTTCATGCCCAGAGTGCATATTACTGAGACGGATATCGCCGCAGCTGCGGTGCGAGGTACAGTCAGCTTCTTATTATAGAAGAAGAAGCCGAAAATCACGCCTGTGACGAATGCTGTCAGGGTAAATCCCGGGAAGTACGGGCCGGTAGGGAAGATAAGCATGCCGAGGATATCGCCTACCGCATAGCCGACGCCTGCCCATAAAGGACCGAACATGATGGCTGCGATCGCTACCGGCAGGAATCCGAATCCTATTCGCAGCAGCTGCACATTGATGGACAGGAATCTGGTCAGGATGATTTCCAGAGCAATAAGGAAAGCCATCGTGACTAATTGACTGGTAAATGATTTTTTGTTCATAATAAAAACTCCTTCTGTCTGTAAAACATAAGTGATAGCTGTCACTACACTAAGAAGGAATCTTTTTATTAGTCCGTATGATCTTAATGTAGTAGTGGATGCAATACCGCAACGCGTACAGATCAGGTCCGTATCTTCGTTCATAAGCAACATCCCATCTTATGACACTTGACGCACAGTATTTACTCTACTGCCATGAATATAACATTTTTGTGTATCAGTATCAATATCGTTATTGATTATTTGTTGATGAAAACTGTTAATGATAAAGATGAGAAAAACATCAAAAAAGATGAAAATATCGCTTGCATTGGGGAGCAGCATATGCTAATATAAACAACGTTGCGCCACAGAAGCGCACACAGCATGCAGAACAAAATAAGTTCTCAAATAACTGAAAAAAGTTGTTGACAAGACGGACTGCATGTTGTAAGATAATAAAGCACGTTGAGAGAACGTGAGCGTTTCGAAACGGCCCCGCGCCGTTGAAAAACCAACAGAACCTTGAAAAATTCATAGTGTGGAAATTTTAGTCAAAAGAGGCTTCGGCCTCAAAACTAAAAAAAGAAACAACAACCAAATTGGTAAGACAATTTGCTTGGAGTTTCCGACAATTTCTAACAGACAAAGAAAACAATAATTCGGAATACGAATTAGCAAGAGAGCGCAAAAGCGTTCTTGAAGTCAGTTAAGAACTTAAAGATCATTATCCGCTTCGGCGGTAACGATACCATTTTAATTAAGAGTTCGATCCTGGCTCAGGATGAACGCTGGCGGCGTGCCTAACACATGCAAGTCGAGCGAGAAACCATCAAATGAAACTTCGGTAGATTTTGGAGGCGGAAAGCGGCGGACGGGTGAGTAACGCGTAGGCAACCTGCCCCTTACAGAGGGATAGCATCCGGAAACGGGTATTAAAACCTCATAACGCGATCGGATCACATGATCTGATCGCCAAAGATTTATCGGTAAGGGATGGGCCTGCGTCTGATTAGTTAGTTGGTGGGGTAACGGCTCACCAAGACAATGATCAGTATCCGGACTGAGAGGTCGATCGGACACATTGGAACTGAGACACGGTCCAAACTCCTACGGGAGGCAGCAGTGGGGAATATTGCACAATGGGGGAAACCCTGATGCAGCAACGCCGCGTGAGCGATGAAGGCCCTTGGGTCGTAAAGCTCTGTCCTTGGGGAAGAAAAAAATGACGGTACCCTTGGAGGAAGCCCCGGCTAACTACGTGCCAGCAGCCGCGGTAATACGTAGGGGGCAAGCGTTATCCGGAATTATTGGGCGTAAAGAGTACGTAGGTGGTTCTTTAAGCGCAGGGTCTAAGGCGACGGCTTAACTGTCGTTCGCCCTGCGAACTGGGGGACTTGAGTACAGGAGAGGAAAGCGGAATTCCTAGTGTAGCGGTGAAATGCGTAGATATTAGGAGGAACACCAGTGGCGAAGGCGGCTTTCTGGA
>JALCRY010000051.1 GCA_022652985.1 Eubacteriaceae bacterium
CGCGAGTACGCTTATGCGCATCTTACTCATGGATGATCACCTTATCGGTATCCGAATGTACCGCCTCTCCGATGATTTTCGGATCCTCGCCCGCTCCGCGGAGAGCATCCATTACTGCATCCCTGTCCTCCGCCGCGACGAACATCATCATGCCGATGCCCATGTTGAACGTCGAGAACATTTCCGTTTCGGTGATCTCGCCGTCGCGCTGTATGACACTGAAGATCGGCGGGATGTCCCAGGTCCCTTTTTTGAACGATGCGGCAATGCCTTCCGGCAGCACTCTCGGCACGTTCTCGTAGAATCCGCCGCCGGTAATGTGGCAGATGCCCTTGATGTCGAAGTTCGGCACGACCGCGGCGCACTGTTTCGCGTAGATCCTCGTCGGACGCAGCAATGCTTCTCCCAGCGGCTCGTCCAGTCCTTCGACCATCGTGTCGACGCCGTATCCCATCTGTTCGAACAGGAGCTTTCTGACCAGCGAGTACCCGTTGCTGTGGATGCCGCTCGAAGGGAGTCCGATGATAACGTTCCCTTCTTCGATCTTCGCTCCCGTGATCATCTTGTCTTTATCGACGATGCCGACGCTGAAGCCGGCCATGTCGTATTCGCCTTCGCCGTAGAATCCCGGCATCTCAGCAGTCTCACCGCCGACCAGAGCGCTGTTGCCCTGCAGGCAGCCGTCCGCGACGCCCTTGACGATGTCGGCGATCTTTTCCGCCGTGACTTTACCTGTCGCAATATAGTCGAGGAAAAACAGCGGTGTCGCTCCCTGACAGAGAACGTCGTTCACGCACATGGCCACGCAGTCGATGCCCACCGTATCGTGGCGGTCCATCATGAACGCGACTTTGAGTTTGGTGCCGACGCCGTCCGTGCCGCTGACCAGCACCGGTTCCTTCATGCCGCCCGGCAGTTTATAGAGGCTGCCGAAGCTTCCGAGCCCCGTCAGGACATTCTCGCTGAATGTGGCCTTCACGTTTTCTTTCATGAGATCGACAGCGCGCGCGCCTTCCTTGGTATCGACTCCCGCGTCTTTGTATGTTAAATTTGCCATTTACTTATCCTTTCTTTCCGGTAGTTCCATCGGGTAATCACCTGTGAAACAGGCGGTGCATACATTATCACGTCCGAGACCTATCGCGTCTTTCATGCCGTCCACGCTGAGGAAGCCGAGCGAATCGGCTCCTATCATGCCGCGCATCTCCTCTACGGAATATTTCGCAGCCATCAGCTGTTTCTTTTCCGGCGTGTCGATGCCGAAGAAGCACGGGTCGGTAACAGGAGGGCAGGCCACTCTGAGGTGGACTTCCTTCGCCCCCGCGTCTTTCAGCAGTCTCACGATCTGGCCGCTCGTCGTGCCGCGGACGATCGAATCGTCGACCATGACGACTCTCTTGCCCTCGACATTTTCCTTGAGCACGTTGAGCTTCAGCCTTACGCTGATGTCTCTCATCTTCTGGTCTGGCTGGATGAACGTCCTGCCGACATATCTGTTTTTTATAAGGCCGATACCGAAAGGTATTCCCGACTGCTCCGCGTATCCCATCGCGGCGACATTGCCGGAATCCGGCACGGCGATGACGACGTCGGCTTCCGCCGGCTGCTCCTTCGCGAGGTTCTTGCCGCACTCGTGACGCGCAAGGTAGATGCTCCTTCCGTCCATGACACTGTCCGGACGCGCGAAATAAACATACTCGAACGAGCATGTTTTTCTCGTTTCGCCGAAGTCGAACTTCATGCTGGAGATCTCGCCGTTTTCTATGGTAATGATTTCTCCCGGATCTATGTCGCGCACTTTTTCCGCGCCGAGCAGATTGAAGTTGCAGGTCTCGGAAGACAGCACGTATCCGTTCTTCGTCTTGCCGAGCACCAGCGGTCTCAGCCCGAGAGGATCGCGCACGCCGATGAGTTTTTCTCCCGAAGTAATGACGAGTGCGTATGCGCCCTGAGCGATTTTCATCGTTTTGGCGATCGCGCCCTCTATGTCTCCGTCCTTGATGTTCCTCGCGATATATGCCGCCAGGACTTCAGTATCGATAGTCGTCTGGAAAAGGTAGCCCTCATCCTGCAGTTCGTCTCTTAAAATATTCGCATTCACGAGATTCCCGTTGTGTCCCAGCGCTATCGCGCCTCCCTTGAAGAACACAACAAGCGGCTGCGCGTTGCACGCAAGGCTCGCCCCCGTCGTCGAATATCTGACGTGTCCTATGGCTATATCCCCCTGCATAGTCCTGATCCTGTCGTCCGAGAAAACCTCCTGGACAAGACCCATACCTCTGTGATAATCGATATTGCCGTATCTGTTGACCGCAATGCCCGCGCTTTCCTGTCCGCGGTGCTGCAGGCTGTGGAGACCGAAGTATATGTCCCTGGCAATGCCGGTGTCACCGGGAGAATATATCCCGATGACCCCGCATTCATCATGGAAATGATCGTCGTCTCTCAACTCGCGGCTGAACTTGTTCATCTCTTCTGCCATATTATTTCCTTCTATCTCTCAAGCTCCGCATCGATCTTGATGATGTCTTCTTCCTGCTTCTTCTTGAAATCCTTCATCTTCTGTCTCAGCTCAGGATACTTCACGCTCAGGATCTGCACTGCGAGATAGCCGGCGTTTTTCGTTCCGTCTATCGCGACTGTAGCCACAGGAACGCCCGAAGGCATCATTACTGTAGCCAGAAGAGCGTCCATGCCGTCTAGCGCCGCCGACTTCATCGGTACGCCGATGACAGGGACCGGTGTGTTCGCCGCCACGAATCCCGCAAGATGAGCCGCCATGCCCGCGCAGGCAACTATTACTTCGACGCCTCTGTCCTCGGCCCCCGCCGCGAACTCGACCGCCTGTGCCGGCGTTCTGTGCGCCGAGATGACTCTGACTTCTGTTTCCACGCCGAAGTCCTTCAGGACGTCGACACACTTTTTGACCTGATCGTAATCGGACTTGCTGCCCATTACTACTGCTGCTTTCATTTCAATACCTCTTTTATTCTTTTCTATTTGAAATAATTTACGCCGGATTCGAAGATCTTCATATCTTTCTCTCCCGGTACATTTTTGTATACGTTTCTGCCGATACGCTCCGAGTGTCCCATCTTGCCGAAGACTCTGCCGTCCGGGCTCGTGATGCCCTCGATCGCGAACTTCGAATGGTTAGGGTTGAACTTTATGTCCATCGAAGGTTTGTCGCTGAAATCCACGTACTGCGTAGCTATCTGTCCGCCGTTTCTGAGCTCCTGCAGGATCTCGTCGCTGCAGACGAAGTTGCCTTCGCCGTGCGATACAGGGATCGTGAACGTGTCGCCCACTTCGCAGCCCGCGAGCCACGGTGATTTGACCGATCCCACTCTCGTTCTCACAAGGCATGATGCGTGGCGGCCGATCTTGTTGTACGTCAGCGTCGGGCTCGTTTCCTCCATCGGCCTGATCTCGCCGTAAGGCACGAGGCCGAGTTTTATCAGCGCCTGGAATCCGTTGCAGATCCCGAGCATGAGTCCGTCTCTGTTGTCGAGCAGATCCTGAACAGCTTCGCTGATGAGCGGGTTCCTGAATACGGCAGTAATGAATTTTGCCGATCCGTCAGGTTCGTCTCCTCCGCTGAATCCGCCCGGGATCATGATGATCTGGGACTCTTTTATCTTCGTCGCGAGTTCGCTGATCGATTCGACCATTGCGAGTTCGTTGAGGTTTCTGATCATGTGGATGTCGGCATCCGCTCCGGCTCTTTCGAAGGCGCGCTTCGAATCCATCTCGCAGTTCGTGCCCGGGAATGCCGGTATTACTACCTTAGGTCTGGCCGTCTTTATCGCCGGCGCTTTGCCGTATCTCATCTCATAGCTGACCGCGTCGACATTGCCTTCGCACTTGTCCTTCGCGTCCGCATATCTTACCGGGAATACACTTTCGAGCGGGCTCTGCCATTTCTTGATCGCTTCACTGAGGCCGATCTTCTTTTCGGCTCCCTCGACGACAAACTTCAGGGCCGCCTGATCAGCCGTTTCGCCGATGACCTTGTAGCCGATCCCCGCTAAGAGCGCATCCGCGTCTTCCTTCTTCGGGATCTCAAGGATCAGGCCGCCGTATCTCGCGTCCGCATATTCTTCATTAGTAAGATCTCTGACATTGAAGCCGATCTTGTTGCCGACCGCCATTTTGAACAGCGTCATAAACGCGCCGCCTCTGCCGATCGTGTCAGCAGCGAGGACTTTTCCGTCGGCTATAAGCTCGCTGACTTTGTCCATGCTGTTTCTGTAGGCTTCGAAATCTATCATCTTGTTCTCATCCCATACCGCAGGTACGAGGACGATGGTGCTGCCGCATTTCTTGAACTCCGTGCTGATGATCCTGTCGGCGTCGGCCGCGCATACCGCAAACGACACAAGTGCCGGCGGCACGTTGATGTCCTCGAAAGTTCCGGACATCGAGTCCTTGCCTCCGATCGCCGGGATGCCGAGTTCCTTCTGTACTTTGAGCGCGCCGAGAAGAGCAGCCATCGGCTTGCCCCACATAATGTCCGAAGACATTTTGCCGAAGAACTCCTGGAATGTGAGACGGACTTTCTTTCTGTCTCCGCCCATAGCCACGATCTTGGTGACCGAATCGACCACGGCATAGACCGCTCCGTGGAACGGCGAGCATTCCGCGAGGTGCGCATCGTATCCGTAAGACATGAGCGTCGCAGTATTCGTTTCGCCTTCCGTGACAGGAAGCTTGGCAGCCATTCCTGCTTCAGGCGAAAGCTGATATTTTCCGCCGAGCGGCATGAGCACTGTACCCGCGCCGATCGTCGAGTCGAATCTTTCTATCAATCCCTTCTTCGAGCAGCAGTTCAGATCCGTGAGATATCTCTCAGGGTCTTCGTATGCTTCGAAATCCGCAAAGTCCGCTTTGCCCGGAACCTTGACGACGGCAGCCTGCCTGGCGCCGTTCGTGTCGAGGAACGCTCTCGAGAGGTTCAGCACGACATGGCCTCTCCATCTCATGGTGATCCTCTTCTCTTCAACTACTGTGGCAACAGTCGTTGCTTCGAGGTTTTCCGAAGCCGCGTAATCCTTGAATGCCTTCTCATCCGCCGCAGTAACGACGACAGCCATTCTCTCCTGCGATTCGGAGATCGCGAGTTCTGTGCCGTCTAGTCCCTCGTATTTCTTCGGCACGAGATCCAGATTGATCTCGAGTCCGTCTGCAAGTTCGCCGATCGCTACGGAAACTCCGCCCGCTCCGAAGTCGTTGCAGCGCTTGATGAGCGTCGCGACTTCTTTTCTTCTGAACAGTCTCTGTATATTTCTTTCGACAGGAGGATTTCCCTTCTGTACCTCGGCTCCGCATGTTGACAGCGATGCCGTTGTGTGCTTCTTCGATGAGCCGGTAGCTCCGCCCATGCCGTCGCGTCCCGTGCGGCCGCCTACGAGTATTACTACATCGCCCGGCTGCGGTTCGCTCCTCTTCACATGGTCCGCAGGTGCAGCGCCGATGACAGCACCGACCTCCATACGTTTAGCCACGTAATTCGGATGATATACCTCGTCTACGAGTCCCGTCGCGAGCCCGATCTGGTTGCCGTACGAGCTGTAGCCGTGCGCCGCTCCGATCGTGATCTTTCTCTGCGGCAGTTTGCCCGGACGCGTTTCCGCGAGCGTTGCTCTCGGGTCCGCCGCGCCTGTTACTCTCATCGCCTGATAAACGTAAACTCTGCCCGAAAGAGGATCTCTGATCGCTCCGCCGAGGCACGTCGCCGCGCCGCCGAAAGGCTCGATCTCAGTAGGATGGTTGTGCGTCTCGTTCTTGAACATGACGAGCCAGTCCTGCTTCTCTCCGTTGATATCGGCCTGCACCTTGATGGAGCACGCGTTGATCTCGTCCGATTCGTCGAGGTCGTTCGCCAGGCCTTCTTTCTTGATATATTTCGAGCCGATCGTACCCATATCCATCAGGCAGATGTCTTTCTTGCGGTCGCCGTAGACCTCGCCCCTGATATCCATATACTCCTGGAACGCTTCCTTGACTATGTCTCCGTAAGGGCCGTCCTCGAAATACACGTCGGTAAGCGTCGTGTTGAACGTCGTGTGACGGCAGTGATCCGACCAGTAAGTGTCTATGACCTTCAGCTCAGTAATAGTCGGATTTCTCTTTTCTTCTCTCGCGAAATAGTCGCGGATGAAAATGATGTCGTCGCGGCTCATCGCAAAGTCGAGCTTCTTTCTGTACGCTTCGATCTCGTCGTCGCTCATCTTGATGAATCCGTCGACCGTCTCGACATCCTCAGGGGAATCATACATCACGCTCAGCGTCTCCGGCTTCCCGAGATCCGCCTCCTGCGAGTCGACAGGGTTGATGCAGTAATGCTTGATCGTCTCAAGTTCGTCATTCGTGATCTCCCCTTCGAGTACAGTAATGCGGGCAAATTTTACAGTCGGGTCTGTGCCCGGCTTCATAAGTCTGATGCACTGCGCCGCGGAATCCGCTCTCTGGTCGAACTGACCAGGCAGATATTCCTGCGCAAAAAATTTCACAGAACTCAGATCTCCCGGCATAGTCTCGTCGTATGCCATATCGATCGACGGTTCTGCGAACACTGAATATTTTGCTGCTTCAAATGTCTCCTCATCGAGTCCCTGGACATCATATCTATTGATGATCCTGACTCCGGTAAGTCCCTTTATTCCGAGGTTGGTGCGGACGTCTTCATAAAGACCCTGCGCCTCGACATCGAAACCTTCTTTCTTCTCAACGTAAACTCTTCTTACCATTGTTTCGCCTCTCTCCCGGCTCTTCGCCATGTAAAGTTCGTGTTTTTTAATTATTTTCCTACGTATGCGAATTAATATTATCACATTTCCGGGTGATTTACAGTAAAAAGGCGGCCTAATTAAAAATAAAGTTCGGCATATGCCGAACTTTATCATCTTCTTGTGTTTTAAGATTCGTAGTTTTTGCGCAGTCACTTCAGACTGCCTTCCGGCGCCGGCCGACTTCCCGGCTTCGCGGTTTCAAACACCGCCCGATCCCGCTTCCGGCCTCCGCTACACGAGCCTTCTGATCGTGACGATCTTGCGGTAATCCGCCGTGCCTATCGTGATGCCGACTTTCGGGTTAGCCGCATTGATCATCTTGTCGTTCCCGATATATATCGCAACGTGGCTGCCGTAACAGATAAGATCCCCCGCAGCTGCATCGTCGAGCGACTTGATTTCTTTGCCGTACGCTTCCTGCGAATATGAGTAATGCGGAAGCTCGACTCCGAAGTGCCTGTAAACCAGCATCGTGAATCCCGAACAGTCGCAGCCGTCCGTCAGACTCTCGCCGCCCCAGACATACGGATTTCCGAGCCACTTCATCGCATACTCCACGACCTTCACGCCCGTCGCACCGCTGTCCGGATCGACCTCGATGCCTTCAATATCCTTCGTCCCCTTGAGGACGACCTTTGTTTTCGCCTTCTTCGTGACCTCCGTCGAAACCACATTCTTATCCGTGACCTCGCCGTTCACCGTCGTAATGGAGGACGTCACTTCCTGCTCGCCGTCACTGCCCTTCTCCGCGATCTCTTTCGTGCCGCGGTAAAGCTTGTCGGTTTTGATGACCTTCGTCTTGTGTTTTATAGCCTGCGTCTCCGTCCCTATCGATTTCGACTCGACCTTGACAGCCGGCTCCGCCTGTGTCTTGTTCAGACTGACAATATGCCTGACAGCCGCCTCCGTCGAAACTATCGGAGTCTTTCCGCCGGCTGAAAGCGGCAGCTTCTCAAAAGTCACCGATGTCGTGACTGTCGCCGCCTGTTCCGCCGCCACGTCCTTGCAGTAATACAGTTTCAATCCGGTAACGACCGCCTGCGCCGAATCTCTCGACGCCACGACCGCGAGCTGCTGCCCGTCTGCCTTTATTACATACGGATCATAGACACTCATGGCGTCCTTGTACAGCGCGTGCACATCCTGCGGCGCCGCCGCCAGCATAAGTGAAACCACCATTACTGTCGAGACAGCAAAAGCCAGGACTCTTTTGAGCCCGGTTCCGCCTGCCCTGTTAATGTGCTCTGCGTTCTGAAGCGAACGTTTCTTTGTACTTTTTCCCGTACTTTTTTCAGAAAATTGCTCTGAACTTTTCATCATGCTTCTCATGTAAGTCATATTCTTCCCGTTCTCCCCGCTGTGTACCCTTTTGAAAAATAAAAATCAAATGTCAAAAATGTTTGATTTAAGCGCCTTCCGGCGCACCCCTATAAGACTTATAGTTTAACGCCATATCCGGCCTGTGTCAAACCGGGTCCCGCATTTGCCATGACATCGCGCCGGGCCGGCATAGCGCTGATTTTTGGTGCAAATATTGCCTTTCCGCTTATCTGCACCACGGTTTACCGGGCTACAGCGGTTGAGCGTTCGCCCAGCGGGCGTTTTACCTTCTGCTCCCGCAGCGAGGGCCTTCAAACGTTGAAAAAGGTGGTGCAGATTTCGGCTTTTCGAAAATCCGCACCACCTTTTCCTCATCTCATAAAATAGTGATGAAAACCCCGGGGCGATCTGCGCAGGCAGGGATCGCCGCCGGGGATTTTCTTCATCCCTTGGACCTGCGCTTTACAGGTGCAGGTCTTTTTTGTTCTTATAGGCATCCATGATTTTGACGCCGAGGTTTTCATCATTTATCGCGATGCCGCCGGTGAGGACGCCGTCTGCTGTGTAAAGTCTTCTATAGATATTTTTGTCAGGTTCGTTCTTTTCTTCGACTTTGTATTCTTTGCCGCCGTTGCCGACGTCGCCTACTGCGAATACTTCGATGCCGAAGCCGGTGAAGGCGACGACCGGCACGATATGCTCGTATTCCTCGTCATCTCCGACTGCGTTGATGCCGGCGATGCGTCCCTGGTCCAGGCTCTGGTTCCACAGTCCGTACGATACGCCGGTGAAAGCGGCGCAGTCGCCGGCTGCATAGATGTCCGGATCGCTGGTGCGCATGCGGCTGTCGACTTCGATGAATCTGTCGCCTTTGAGTCCCGCGTCGAGGGCCATTTTTACATTAGGTACTGTGCCTGCCGAGATTATTACGAGCTGTGCTTCGACTTCTCCGTCCTCGAGCATTACGCCGCTGTCAGTGATCTCCTTCGTTTTCGCTCCCGTGATTATCGTTACGCCGGATTTCTCAGCTGCGGCCTGCAGTGTTTCGGCAGCAGCTTTATCGAGCTGGCGGTTCATAACGTAGCCGCCGTTCTGCAGGATCGTGACTTTTTTGCCTGCTCTTGCGAGCTCCCAGCCAGCTTCCAAACCGAGAACACCGCCGCCTATTACTGCCACACTGTCGATCTCGTCGAGACGCGCCTGTATCGCATGCACGTCAGAGATCTTCCTTATTACCTGCACGATATCCTTGTCGGCGCCAGGGATCGGAATGATGTTGCACTCCGAGCCCGCCGCGTATATCAGTTTGTCGTATTCCCTGGTCTCGCCGTTCGAAAGTTCAACGGTCTTCGCCGCCGCGTCGATCGAGAATACTGAAACTCCCAGTGTCGTCTTGATGTTTTTTTCGCCGTACCAGTCAGGCTGCTGTACATAAAATTCATTCGATTCAGGCTCAGCGAGCAGGCCTTTGGTCAGCATAGGTCTGTTGTAGCATACTACATCTTCGTCCGAAATGATCTCGATGCCGGCAACGCTGTTTCTCTTTCTGATTTCATCCGCTGCTGTCAGTCCCGCAATGCCTCCGCCGATGATGACGAATTTCAGGTCGGCGCTGCTGCTGAAATCGATCTCCTCGATCGTTACTTCTATGAAATGCTCAGGTCCTTTTCCGCAGACCGGACAGGTCTCCGGCGGTGTGTCCCCCTTGAATACCGCGCCGCAGACGTCGCACTTCCAAGCTTTTACTCCTCTTTTCTTCCCCGGTATGATCATTACTTTTCCTCGCTTTCTGTCTTATCCGATCTCGCAGTGTGTGCGGTTCCGCTTGGCCCGATAGAGCGCATCGTCCGCGCGCTGATAAAGCGTTGTGAACGTGTCCTCCGGTCCGACTATCGCGACTCCCGCGCTGAGATCTACTTTAAGCCCTTCGGCCGCGAACTCTGTCATTGCCTTGGTGACATTTTCTCTCGCCGCCGAATATCGTTCTCCGATAAAATTATTATGCACCGTTCCGATGTAATAAACAACAAATTCATCGCCGCCCAGCCGGCCGATAATGTCGGTCGATCTTCTGAACGCCCTGTGCAGCGCGTCCCCGACTGCAGTAATGACCCGGTCTCCCGCGACGTGTCCCAGCGTGTCGTTCACGGACTTGAAATTGTCCAGGTCAAAGATCATAAACACCGCGTTTTCACGCATTTCCCTGCTGCCCATGATCTCCTTTATTCTGTCGAACGCAGCGCGGCGCGTGAGCAGCCCGCTCAGGCTGTCTTTCTCCGCGCGCAGCATGAGCTCATCGCGGGCCCGCACTTCGTCGTCGATGTCGTCGATCCTGCCGACCACCCGGACCACCTTGCCGGCATCATCCGTTACTGCAGTAAAATACACTCTGCTCCAGATATAACCGCCGCCGAAAAGGTCGTGCCGGAAGTCGAAAGTCCCGCTTCCGCCCACCAGCTCCAGCTGCTTCAGCTTGTCGAGATACGGCTCCCTGTCCGCCGGATAAATATGCGTGCTTACAGAAGCCTGTTCCGTATACTCCTCCACGCGGTACTGTCTGGTCTTTTCCCCCGGGAACGAAACTTCATACACGTTTATATCCGCGACCGGATCGTAGTCAAAGGTGATGGAATGCTCGCTCTCCGACAGCAGCCTGAATCTTTCCAGCTGACGCCGGACCTCCATCTCGGCCTCGGCTTCCGCAGTCTTGTCCACGCACATCATTACTGCGATCCTGCGGCCGTCCTCCGTTTCCGCGACGGTCCCCGAAATACTGACCCAGCAGCACGAACCGTCCTTCCGGAAAAGCATACACCGTCCGGCATCGATCGAATGTTCGCTGTCCGCCGTGAACACTCTGTCCGCGCTGTCCGAAAGCCGCCGGTAATCCGCAGTGCTGACCCAGCCGGCCAATTCGCCGCCCGTGCTTTTCACGAGATCTTCCGCGTCGGCAAAGCCCGCGACCTGCGCCAGATGATCCTCGCAGTAATATATCGGAGCATTGTGTTCGCAGTAGACGGCTATTATCCCGCCTTCAATATATTTGTCGATCAGCTTCTGCTTCGCCTGCCTGATGTACGCATCCATGCCGGCCGCCGCGCGGCTTGCGGGTTCATATATCACTCTGTCGCGGATCTCCTGCAGCGCAAATGAGTAAATCACAAGATCGCCCGCCCTGCCGACGAAGCACACCCTGATCTCGACCAGCATGACCTGCCCGCGGACATGCTTCATACTGCATACTATTACTTCCGGCTCTCCGGTCTCCTCGGACCTGTCGCACGCTTCGAGCAGCTTTTCGAGATCCTCTTCATAAATCGCATTGCAGAGATCATATTTACTGTTAAAAAGCATGGCCGGATCGGTGCCGGTGATTTCGTAATACCGCCTGTTGACCCTGATGGCCGAGATGTGACCGCCTTCGCGCTCGAAGAGACCGACTCCTCCCGGCACGCTTTCGAAAATCATATTCGTCGAACGCCCCGATTCCCAGAGGCTGTCGATGTCGAGCTCGCCCAGTTTCTCGTATGCGACATCCTGGAATTTTTTCGTCTCGAACTGCTCCAGATATTCAAGGAAATCCTGCTCCGGCATAGGCTTCGCGAAGTAATATCCCTGCACCAGATCGCATCCCGTTTCCGCGAGGAACTTGATCTGATCTTCGGTTTCCGCGCCTTCGGCGATGACCTGTGCGCCGAGCATCTTGGCGGTGTGGATTATGCTGTTGACGATATTCCCCGGCCGGCCCGAATCGGTGCCGATGTCTTTCACGAACCCCCGGTCGATCTTGATGATATCGACGTCGAGATCCCTCAGCATGCCGAACGACGAAAAGCCGCTCCCGAAATCATCGAGCAGCATCTTCACTCCGCGCTCCTTCATCTTCCCGATGAACATCGCCAGCCTCTGCGGGAAATCCATATATGAAGTTTCTGTTATCTCTATGTTAAGTTCGCCCGGCCCGATGTCATATTTGTCCAGTATGGCAATGAACCTTTCAGCGATGTCCTGTATATATAAATCAATGCTCGACATATTGACCGACAGTCTGAGCGCGCGTCCCGTCCTTTCCCGGATCTCTTTGATCTTCCGGCAGGCCTGTTCCCAGACATACACATCCATCTTCGTGATGAAGTAATTATGTTCGAACACAGGAATAAAAGAGTTCGGCGTGAGCATGCCCATAGCCGGATTCATCCACCTCACCAGCACCTCGGCCGACACCGGCGCGCAGCGCGACAGACTGAACACAGGCTGGTAGAACAATCTGAACTCGCCGTGTTCGAGCGCGTATTCCATGCGCCCCGCTATCTGGTGTTCGAGCGCCGCCCCTTCCCGCAGTTCGCTGTAATGCATCGTCCGCTGCAGGTAATTCCCCTTGATCGCGTCGAGTGCGCTTTCCGCGCGGTCGCGCATCGTATGTATCGCCATGCTGTTGTCTTCTATCTCGTACAGTCCGAAATGACAGATAGCGGTATACTCGACCTCGTATTCCGACAGGTCGATAGGTGAACACTGCGCGAGATACGCCGCATCGACGAGCTCCGACGGCATGCAGGCCACAAAATGATCGCCGCCGATCCGCGAGCAGGTGCCGCTTCCGCCGCAGTAATCCCTGAGCCAGCCCGCGATCCTTTTCAGCACAACATCGCCGAGACGAGTCCCGAACATATCATTTATAGTTTTGAATTTATCTACGTCTATGGCAATGAACGTATACTTTTTAGCACTGTCCCGGGACAGCAGCTCCTCTGTTTTCACAATAAAAGTCTGCGGGTCATACAGGCCCGTGAGGAGATCGTGCCTTGATCTGTAGATCTTGTCTTCCATGATTCACCCTAACAACTTGTACGCAGCAATACGTATTCCCTATTATATACAAAATCATTTCAAATGGCAAAAACGGCAAAAAAATAGCACCGACCTCATCTGAACACTTCGACACCAAAGTTTCCATCCTTAACGCTTTAACTCTCACCGGATTCGTATGCCGCACGTTCAAATTTTCCATCGGCAATTTCAATAGTTCTTTCTGATCCATGAGTTCATGCGGTACTTAAGGTTTCCGCTTTCTGATTCACCCCCGCGGACCTCCGCGGCCAGGTAGTTCGAGATTTTGATCGGTACTATCTCTTTTGTATTTCTTTTTCATTTGACATTTCTGGCGGGCCCACCCTCTTTCTTGACTCCTCCGCCCCAGCCTTTCGGCAACCTGCAGGACTTTCTTCCTGTCCCGCCGGGGTTTGAAGCTTAATCATATTTTAAAAGCTAATCGTGGATTTCTCCCTCGCTTTGCTCTTCTTTGTACCATTATATTAGCACAGGGCATTTTAGATTTCAAGAGGTATTTTCAGAAAATTTGCTTTTTTAACGGCGTCCATTTTTTCCTCTATTTTGTTCGCCGGCACCGATTATTAAAACCTTTTTCGTATGTATTTACATGCATATATTTTCTTTTTTCAGTCCGTGTGATATAATCCTACTATTATTTGCAAATAAACAATTCGGGAGGTAATCATGTACTCATTCAACGAAATCAAAACAGCGGATCCTGAGATAGCGGAGGCTATTCTCAAAGAGCTCGAGAGGCAGAATTCGCACATCGAGCTTATAGCATCCGAAAACTGGGTAAGCAAGGCCGTAATGTCGGCGATGGGCAGCCCTTTCACCAACAAATACGCTGAAGGTTACAGCGGCAAGAGATATTACGGCGGATGCGAAAACGTCGACATCGTCGAAACTCTTGCTATCGAAAGACTCAAGAAACTCTTCGGATGTGATTATGCGAACGTCCAGCCTCATTCGGGCGCACAGGCCAACATGGCTGTTTTCTTCGCAGTACTCAAACCGGGAGACACATTCATGGGAATGAGCCTCGACCAGGGCGGACACCTCAGTCACGGATCCCCTGCCAACTTCTCAGGCACATATTTCAACTGCGTGCCTTACGGAGTCGATGAAAACGGCATGATCGACTATGACGAAGTCATGAGGATCGCCAAGGAATGCAAACCTAAGATGATCGTCTGCGGCGCAAGCGCATATGCCAGAAAGATCGACTTCAGCAAGTTCAGAGAAATCGCCGACGAAGTGGGAGCTGTTCTCTTCGCTGACATCGCTCACATCGCGGGACTCGTAGCGACGGGTTACCACATGAGCCCTGTACCTTACTGCGATATAGTTACATCGACTACCCACAAGACTCTCCGCGGACCGAGAGGCGGAGTCATCATGGCGACGAATGCTGCCAATGAAAAGTTCAATTTCAACAAGGCAATATTCCCGGGCATCCAGGGCGGACCGCTCGAGCACGTGATCGCTGCCAAGGCTGTATGCTTCGGCGAAGATCTCAAACCTGAATTCAAAGAATACGTCGGACAGCTCTGCTCGAACGCGCAGGCTCTCTGCAAAGGTCTCATGGACCGCGGCGTAGATATAGTTTCGGGAGGAACTGACAACCACCTCATGCTCGTAAACCTTGTCAAATCGGGCAAGACGGGCAAAGAGATGGAGAAACTCCTCGATGAAGCGCATATTACTTGTAACAAAAACACTGTCCCTAACGATCCGCAGTCACCGTTCGTCACGAGCGGCCTGAGAGTCGGAACACCTGCCGTCACAACACGCGGCATGAAGGAAGACGACATGGCGAAGATCGCGGAAGCCATCGCGCTCTGCGTCGAAAGCGAAGCGAACAAGGACAAGGCCCGTGCCATCGTGAAGGAACTTACGGATAAATATCCGCTTACGGATTTCTTCCCGGCATAGGAATGGAGTTTTAGATGCTTGCAGAAAAAATGAGACCGTTCCTCGGAGGTTCGTCCGCTATACGCAGGATGTTCAACGAGGGCGAAAGACAGCGCAGGGAATTCGGTGCGGAAAACGTTTTCGATTTCAGCATCGGCAACCCGAACGTGCCTGCCCCGCCGGAAGTGGCGGATGCCGTCAGGTACGAGCTGGACAACGAAGATCCCGTATTCCTTCACGGCTATATGCCGAATGTCGGATACGCGGATGTGCGCGAGGCGATCGCGGACAGTCTCAGCAAAAAATTCGGCGCATCGTATACAAAGGAAGATATTGTGATGACTGTCGGCGCGGGCACAGCGCTCGTGCTGACATTCTACACGCTGCTTGACGAAGACGATGAAATAATCGTCTTCGCTCCATATTTTCTTGCTTACGGTAATTACGCCGCGAACTTCGGCGGGAAACTAAGAGTCGTCCCGGCCAATACAGAAACTTTCCAGCCTGACCTCGCAAAAATGGAATCACTGATCGGCCCGAGGACCAAGGCCGTGGTAATAAACTCCCCGAACAATCCTTCGGGCGTTATTTATTCCGCCGAAACCCTGAAGGCGCTCGCGGATATCCTCGAACGCAAACAGCAGGAGCTCGGGATCTCGATTGCGCTGATTTCCGACGAACCGTACCGCGAACTCGTCTATGACGACGATATCGAAGTGCCGTTCGTACCCGATTATTACCGCAACACGATCGTCGAATATTCGTATTCCAAGACGCTGTCGCTCCCGGGCGAAAGGCTCGGCTACATCGCGTTCACGCACGACATGGACGAGAAGAGCGATCTTGTCGCCGCCGCGGCGGCCGGTATCGTCAATCTGGGATTCACGAACGCCCCTTCGCTTTTTCAGCGTGCAGTCATGCGCTGTCTCGACGCCAGGGTCGACATCGGGATCTACAAGAAGAACCGCGACACGCTGATGGACGGACTCGCCGCGATCGGTTACGATTTCGCGAAGCCGCAGGGCGCGTTTTATCTTTTCATCAAAACACCCCTCGCGGACGATAACGCCTTCTGCGATCTGGCGGCAGAGCATCACATACTCATGGCGCCCGGCTCGGCTTTCGGCTGCCCGGGATACGCCAGGATATCTTACTGCGTCGCCTATGATACTATCGTGCGCTCGATGCCTGCGTTCAGAGAAGTGTGGGAAGCGTCCGCAGCGCAGCAATAAGGAGGATCCCTTATGGAGTATAGAAATATTATGATTGCCGGTCTCGGCGCACTCGGCATGATCTATTCGAATGCGCTGGAAAGAGTACCGGGCGTCAGGATCTACGGAATCGTCGACGAGGCGCGCAAAGCGCGTTATGAAAGAGACGGCCGCCTGTTCAACGGCGTGCGTAAAGACTACGATTATATCACTCCCGGCAGCAGCGATGTGAAAGCCGACCTGGTGATCGTCACGACCAAGTCTTCCGGACTCGGCGCTGCGCTGGACGAAATGGCAGGCGTTATCAAAGATGATACCGTTATCATTTCTTTCATGAACGGCATAAGCAGCGAACGGATCATCGGCGAACGCTTCGGTGCCGAGCACGTTGTCGGCGCCGTATATCTCGGCCATCCGGGGCAGAACATCAACGGCTCCGTCACGCATGACGGGATCTTCAAATCGTTCATAGGCGAGCTGGAGGGCAGTTCGCGGTCCGCAAGAGTCGCTGCGCTGGAAAAGCTCTTCACAGATGCCGGCCTTGACGTCACCGTTCCGGAAAGCATCAGTTACAAGCTGTGGTCGAAGTTCATGATGCTCATCGCCTTCAACCAGCCGACCGTGCTTTACGACTCCGACTGGACTCCGTACACCCGCATACCGGGCGGCATGGATCTGTCGGCACACCTTATGGATGAGGTCGCGGAAATCGCGAAAAAGCTCGGCATCACCGGCACTGACCGCATGATCGCCGAAAATCTGGAATTCGTCAGGGAAGCCCCGACAGCGACTGTCCCTTCTATTTATCAGGACTATATCGAAAAACGTCCGATGGAAGTCGACATACTGTCCGGCGAAATCGCCCGCCTCGGTGAGGAACTGGGTGTACCCGTCCCGTACAACCGCGCAGTAATGGACATTCTTAATGTACATAACGGAAAGCTTGCTCTCCGATAAACAAAAATCCGCCCGCGGGCGGATTTCAGACTGTAGACAAAGTCCAAGCGAACGATGAGTTTGCCTGGGCTTTTTCTTTGCCTGCAGTCATGGATAAATCGTTGGAATTTCAGCACTTACGCTCTGC
>JALCRY010000052.1 GCA_022652985.1 Eubacteriaceae bacterium
ACTGGACACTGAACTACGAGCCTAAGAAGAAGCTTCCTATCGAAGACTTCCTGAGACCGCAGGGCAGATTCGCCCACCTGTTCAAGCCGGGCAACGAGAAATACCTCGAGAAGATCCAGGCAGACGTTGACCAGAGATGGGAAGAACTCAAGATAAAGTGCAACGCATAAATCAAAACAAGGATTACAAGGATTTCAGTTCAGAAATCTGACGATACCAGACGAAACAGGAGCTGCATGGCTCCTGTTTCTTACATCTCGAAATACGGGGTGATTGGAATTGTTCAAAAACTTGTATTTTGTGGATTGGTAAATAAAGTATCTCATTATTTGATTTTAAAGATAGATTTATTAAATGTACCAGCCTTTATTTCATAATATCTATTTTTGCAATTTGTCTCGATAAGGGTCATACTGACAATCAGCATTATCAAACTGCATATTGCGAGCAAAATAAATCCTTTCTGAAAAGCGTATTGAGCTCCTGCCGCTGCCTCAAATTTACCAATTATTGAACCGAACAGTATTGGAAAAATTGATGCGCCAACAAATGCACCTGTATTCAATATCGATGTGGATATCCCAGAATACTTAGTATCATTCAGATCTTTTGCAATGCCGTAATTTACAGCATACATCAGCTCAAACATACCAATAAGTATTAGGAAAAATGCAGTTGCAGCCAGCGGCAATTTGCCGTGATTTCCTAAAGCAATTGCGGAAAAACATATCAACGATCCGCATGACATTATTATGTTGATGATTTTTCTGTTTCTCCATTTATCTGATAGCTTCCCACACGAAAGTGCGCCAACTGCTGCGCCTATTGGGATGAAAAAGGTAATTGAACCTGCTTTCGTAGTACTTAAGCCATATACATCAGTAAGATATGCTAACGCCCATGTTATTGTGCATACAAACAAGCCGTTTGCAAACATATCAATAATAAGGGGGGAATAAATGTATTTATTTTTAAATATTTCTCTGAGGCCTTCCCCTATCTTGACTTTGTCTGTGTTTTTAGATTCAGGCACTATTGGTTCCCAACCTTTATCCTCAGGACGATCTCGTATTACAATAAATGAGATAATCCCCATCAATACAGTAAAAATACCGATTGAAACAAAGGTCATTTGCCATGTTAGCACTGCCACCATAAGTGCCAGCGGTGCCTGCGATATTGCGCCACCTATATTGGAAATACATGCTGTGATTCCGGTAAGTGTACCAAACTCTGACTCATCAAACCATAATGTCTGCATCTTTAGTATCGATAAAAACACAACACTTGCTCCTACGCCGACAAATAATCTAGCCACAAACAAAACCGTATAGCTTGGCCCCAACCCGTATATTACAGATGATATTCCCATAAGCAACATTCCTGCAAATACAGTTTTCCTAGTACCCCAAACATCCGCTAATATTCCTGCAGGAATCTGCATTGCCGCGTATGCATAGAAGTATGCTGAACTCAAATTTGAATACTGAACTGCTGTGATATTAAATGCATCTTCCAAATTGACTTTCACCGCTGCTAAAGACATCCTGTGAAAATTCACTATCAAAACTCCAAGGAGCAGAAGACTAAAAATTATCCATCTGTATCTATTGACTTCTTTTTTCATATCTATATTATTATCCCGGCATTTTTCGCCTGGTACATTAACTCATCTCGAAAATCAGGATGTGCAATTGAAATAAGGAGCCTCGCTCGCTGATCAATCGTTTTATATTTCAAATCAACCATCCCGTACTCCGTACATACATACTGAACATCAGATCTCGCAACTGAAATTGCCGTGCCTTGAGGATGACTTAGACATATTTTAGAAAGAAGGCTTCCGTCTTTTTTCTTGGTCGTTGAATGCATTGCCAAAATACTCGCTCCTCCATCCGACATCTGAGCACCTCTCACATAATCAAGTTGTCCTCCAAGTCCTGAAAACTGAGAAAAGCCAATCGATTCACTCGATATTTGTCCTAGAAGATCCACTCCCATTATTGCATTGATCGAAACCATTTTCTTATTTTTTGCAATAGTATATGGATCATTAATATAAGATATAGGCAATGTCTGAACTTCTTTATTATTATCCATAAAATCATACATATCCTGGAGTCCCTGGGCAAATCCTGCTATAGAAGCTCCTCTATATATTGTCTTTTCCGAATTGTTGATTACGCCTTTTTTCATCAAGTGAACCATAGATTCCGTAAACATCTCTGTATGCACACCAAGATTTTTATGATTTTCCAATGAATATGCAACAGCATTCGCAATACCGCCAATGCCAACCTGAATCGTTGATCCGTTTTGTATTCTTTCTGCTATAAAAGACGCGACTTTCTTATCCACATCATCCGGCTCGCTGCTCGTGAAAATTGGCATTTGTTCACTAACTTCAACAATTGCATCAATCTTGCTTATATGGATTCTATTATAATTGTTATCCGAAAAATCACTCCTCATTCTAGGATTCTTATCATTAAGTTGCACAATAATTTTATCCGCCACTTCCGATACAACATTACCTCCAACAGGATTTGGTCCAAATGATGCATATCCTTCATCATCAAAAGGTGTCACATGAAAAACACCAACCGTTGGCTTCATTGATTCACGAACCATATCTTCAAATTGAAAAAGCTGATATACATATGTATCCGTTTTAAGCCCTTCTTTTTCAGCAATTCTTTCGGATGGCCCTCTGAAATAACTTGTGACATCGATATGTCCTATTGATTCCAAAGAGAAAAAGTTAATTGGTTTATATATTAAATTGCTGAAAAATCTTACTCCAGACAGTTCCTTGCTCCTTTTGCCTATCTCATTCATTAATGTATACGGCGTTCCATTCATAGAGCACATCATTTTGTCGCCATTTTTTATCATCGATGCAGCTGTCTTCATATCTACCAGTTTTGAATTGTAATCACTTGAATAATTCATTTTCTCCTCCGCGTACATCAATTATTCTTTCATTTTATTGAATTGCGGTGCGAGGCACCCCGCACCGCAATCAAACACCAAATATATACTTATGCAATTTATCCTTTTTGTTTTTTGAGTTTCGGATCTTCATCAACAAGATTATCAATAAGATGCGGCAACTCTCCGTTTTCTTCCTTCTTTCTATACAGCTTGATATTCTTTAAACCTATTGTCAGGAACGGAATGAAAACTGTAAAGATAAATACATATCCATTGAATCTGTATCCTTTATTGATGATTGCAATCAATCCAACCTGAGAAACAGCCCATGCAATCACTAAGAAGCAAATCGTAATTATCGCATTTTTCTTAACAGTACTGCTCATCTTTTTGAAGAAGACCGGGCCGAATCTTGTCTGTATCATGAAAGCATTTCCTACGGCCGTTGTTATATAAGCCAGGAAAAGAAGCAGTGGATAAACAATACCAATAATTGACTGATTCAGACCTTTTACGGCATACAGTGTCGGAAGCAGAGAAGCCTGCGGGTCAGTCATTATTGTAGGAGATACGCCGAGAAGCATAAGGGTTACAGATGAAAGCATTACTATGTTCAAGGCAGCACCTGAAATAGCCATTCCTTTTGCTTCATTTCTATGCTTTATTCCAACAGCAGCCGCAGCTGCGACACCCCAAAGGGCCATATTAAAGAATCCATACAAGAACGCATTCCATATTGCTTTGCCTGGTGAAACATACATTATTCTATGAGTAAAATGATATGCAATCTGATCCCAGTTTTGTGTTGTTGCCAAAACCGTTACCAGTATTATTATTCCGATGATAGCTATAGTCATCGCTGTCCCGGCTGTTCTTACTACATTTGCACCAAACATGGTAATGAGGATGATTCCAACCAGCATTATTATCGTACCTACAAATGTTGGAACACCGAGGTTCTGATTCAAGACTGCGGCACCTCCGGCCATACATGCACCACACGCCATCGTTGCACTGATTGGTGCCATAAGTTCATACATAAAACTCAACACTTTTTGATATGGATGAAATATATGATCCGACAATTCTCTATAACCATAACAATTATAAAGTCTGGCAGATTCAAGCGCGACCCACATAACAAAGCCCATCATTATCTGTGAAATGGCTGTTAAAAATGGGGCCAGATAACCAGCACTTACAAAATATATTGTTTCCTGCGTTCCAGAAGCAAATCCCGCTCCGCAATGTGTAGAAAACCATACAGTCGCAGCTCCTATGCTGACAGCAGTGAAGTAACTACCTTTGTCTAAATATTTTCCTTGCATTATTATCCTCCTTTCAAAAACATGTCCTCAATAACTCTATTGCTTAAATACATTGCCATATTGCGGAATTGTTATTTGCATGACTTCACTCCATTTACGACAGGAACAGCATTTACATTCCCGAGAATGAAATCTTTAATAAATTGAGATGTAGTGATTTTTTGCTCTTTCAATGCGTCATCCGAAAGAAACGCAGCATGTGGTGTAACAATAACATTAGTCCCTAATTCTGCCAGTGGTAAATTATTGCAGTCCGGATTTTCACTTGTTATCGCATCGATTCCCGCACCTGATAACTGACCAGTACGCAATGCATTTACCAGCGCATTCTCATCTACCACACCGCCTCTGGAGCAATTAATAAAATAAGGCTTTTTTGAGCTCATTATTTCGAACGCTTTCTTATCGATCATTCCTTTAGTGCTGTCCATTAGCGGAAGATGCAGTGATATAATGTCTGCATTTTTATATAGCTCCTCCAACTTAACCATTTTAACATTATATGGATCTGCCGACTCCTGATTGACAAACGGATCGTAGGCAATCACAGGACAACCGAACGCCTGCATTCTTTTACATACTCTTCTGGCAATATTACCGAAACCGATCAGACCAACAGTTTGTGTTGACAGTCTCCTAATATGTCCTTTTTGAGCAAATGAATTCCAAACTTTTTCTTCTTTAACCGCAAGATAATAATCCGTCAATTTCCTCTCAAGCGCAAGTATTAATGCTACTGTATGATCCGCAACTTCATCAACACAATAGTGCGGATTATTACAAACTCCCACGCCATGTGCAGCTGCAGCTTTTACATCTATAAAATTGAACCCCACTCCTGAGACAGATACAAACTTCAAATTCGGAAGCGCCGCAAAAACCTTTTCAGTAAACGGTTCGAAAATGGATATTGTTGCATCGGCATTCTGAAGATTTTTAATCAGGTCTTCTTCTGTATGACAGATGATTTGCTGCACATTTGCAAAATCCTTCAATACATCTTTTGCTATACTAATAAATTCATCATCCGCTATATCTGTTGTTATTACTACTTCGTACATTATTGCGTTCCTCCTTTCATCAAATTAATACCTTCTTCAAATGCCTTTATGTTTACATCTATCAGATTCTCTTTACCATGCAGATTCTCCTTGATGGTTTCTTTCATTGATTCGACATCTATGTCTTCGTGATTCGCAACATACGCACCCAGCATCACCATGTTAGCCACAAGAGGATTTCCAACTTTTCTGGCTATATCAGCAACTGGAACATAGTATGTAGTAATATCATCTCCCTCATATTTTGCTTCAATCAAAGAACTATTAATATATAGTGCGCCTCCTTTTTTTACTCTGCCTGCAAATTTTTCATATGATAAATCATTCATAACTATTATTTCATCCAGCTCCTGCTTAACCGGTGAACAGATTTTACTATCCGACACAACAACCGAGCAGTTCGCTGTCCCGCCTCGCATCTCTGCGCCATATGCAGGGAAGAAAGTTGCATTCAAGTCTTTTTTACTTGCAGTATACCCAATATTTTTCCCGATCAGCATTACTCCCTGGCCGCCAAATCCTGCCACTAACAAAGACCTTTCCATCACTACACCTCCTCCTTGTACACTCCCAGCGGGAATGTTTTTATGACTTCTTCTTCCATATATTTAACCGAATCCTTCGGTGAAAGATGCCAATTGGAAGGACACATTGAAAGCAATTCGATAAAGGCATATCCCTTGTCTTCTACTTGCATCTGAAATGCTTTTTTTATGCCTTTTCTCGCTTCAATAACATGTTTTGCATTATCGAGTGCATATCTTGCAACGAATTTAGGTTCACCTAATGTAGATATCATCTCACACATCTTAATTGGCTGTCCCTCACCATGAAGCCCCCTGCCTTCTCTAGTCGTGGTTGTTATTTGACCCATCATAGTAGTAGGGGCCATCTGTCCGCCTGTCATTCCGTAAATAGTATTATTAATATAAATTGTTGTAACATGTTCTCCTCTGTTAGCCATGTGTATGGTTTCTGCCATTCCTATCGCTGCCAGATCACCATCTCCCTGGTAAAGAACAACGAATTTATCAGGGGCACATCTTTTTATTCCTGTGGCTACCGCAGGTGCACGTCCATGCGGCGCATGAACTACATTCGGTTTAACATATGTCATAGCATTTGCCGCACACCCAACCGGATATACCAATATTGCTTTCTCAGCCAGACCCATTTCATCTATTGTGTCCATCATGATGTTATGCGCAATGCCATGTGAACATCCCGGGCAGAAACTGTGACCGGCTTCTATGAAATTACTACTTTTCTTATATACAATTTCCATAGTCTATTCCTCCACCATTTTATGTATAGCTTCTTTGATTTCACCCGGATTGATCAGAACACCGCCGCTTCTTCCAAAATGTTCAACACGTGTTCTTCTAGCCACATAATTTTTTATATCTTCCACTAATTGCCCCGGGATAGCCATTTCCACGCTTACAATAAGCTTCACTCGATTATAATCTATCTCCTCAAACACTTTCTTCGGGAATGGGTGTAAAGTTATCGGCCTGAATAATCCAACTTTTAATCCTTCGTTCCTAAGTTCATCAACTACTTCTTCACATATACGTCCAGTTGAACCATAAGCGCAAATGAGTATTTCACAATCATCCATCAAATAATTCTGATACTGTGTTTCGTGCTCTTCCCAATATTCATACATCTGGCCCATCTTAATATTTTCTTGTTCCATTATTTCCGGAGGAAAATACGATGTAATAAGTTTATGATGATTCGGGTCATATTCTGTGATTTTCCAGTCCTTATGCTGTGGCAGATCTTCAAGTTTCTTCATTGGAGGGAAAGTCACATTTTCGATGGTATTTGCTAAGAAACCATCGCCAAGGATCAATACTCCGGTCCTATATTTATCTGCTATATCGAAACTACTGTATGTCAGATCCACAGCTTCCTGAGCTGTTGAAGGTGCAAGTATAAATTGCTTTACACCTCCGTGACATGGTCCATGTACAGCAAATTCATAGTCCTGCTGCGCCGGAAAAATAATTCCATGCCCCGGGCCGCCTCTCATCATAATAGCCATAACATGCGGTAGTTTAGAACCCAAAGCACAAGAAAGACTTTCAGCTTTTAGCGACAACCCCGGGCCGCTTGAACTTGTCATACAGCGTGTCCCGGTTGATGCAGCACCAAAAATCATATTCATCGATGCCATTTCGCTCTCTCCCTGGACATATGTCCCGCCTACCTCAGGAAGCCTCCATGACATATACTCAGGCAATTCATTCTGCGGCGTAATAGGATAGCCTGCAAAGAACCTGCAACCAGCTCTAACTGCTGCTTCCGCTATTGCCTCGCTGCCTTTTACAAATAATTTATCATTCATTTTCCAATTCCTCCTACTTGTAAACCGTGATAGCAGCTTCAGGACACATATACGCACATAATTTACATGCTACGCATTCATCTCCTTCTTTTTGTTTCACTACGTTATAGCCACTCTGATTGTATTCTTCGCTCAGATAAAGCAGCTCTTTCGGACACTGTAAAGTGCATAATTGACAACCTTTGCATAATACAGCATCTATTGTTACATATGCCATTCCGACCTCCTTTTGTTTTATTAGCAGAACATCTTTGTTCATAAACTTGTACAATAATTTGTTTGAAGTATATTAATTACAAAAGCTTGCGTCAATTTTGATACATTCTGATAATTCTGATATATTATTTTTGCAAAATAACAAACCATCTTGTACATTTATTCGTACATAGGCGCAAAGAAATAGTATACTTAACAGAAAACACATTTTTATGGAGGTAATACAATGGAGAAAGGTAAGAAATTAGCAATATTACTATCTGAGAATCCATTTAAATCTTTGGTGGATGCTATATATGAAATTCTTATTGACGAAATAGTAAAATTCAACTATCGCCCAGGTGAAAAAATAATAGAATATAAAATTGCAGAAGAGTTTGGTGTTTCGAGAAGCCCGGTACATTCAGCAATTGAAATGCTTATAGATCAAGGATTTGTTATAAAAACCGGTAATAAAAGCTTAGCAATCGCACCTTTTGATTATAAAGATTACCGCGAATTAATGTTCTTTCGATCACTTATTGAACCAGTTGCCGCTGGTCTCGCATGTAAACGAATGACAACTGATGATTTTGAAATATTAACCAAATATGGCAATGCACTAGACAGTACCAGTAAAGCCAAAGATTATGAAAGTGCCTATGAATATGAAAATATCTTCCACGGATTCATTATAAAATGCAGCCAGAACCGTTATTTAATTAACTCTTATAGTGCAATAGAGTCCAGCATAAAACAAAGTCGAGCATATATAACGGCAACCGAAGGCATCTATCCATTCTTTTGCCAGGAACATTATTTGATTGTGAACTGTATGAAATTGCGTGATGAAGTGCTTTCAGAAGCAATCATGCGGCGTCATCTCTCATTACTTGTTCCTTTTCATGAAAATAACGAACAAACCGATATTGATTATGAAAGTATCTTGAAACGTCAACGCGAACTAATTGATGATATGCTTAGAAAGTAGTAATAAATATAAGGAGAATTGAACATGGATGAATATTTGAAATGGTCAAAAATATTAAAAATAGGATTTTGGTTAGGAATAGCACTTACTATTGCACTCGCCATTTATACAATTGCAATACATGATAAAACTGATATTCTTTATATTGCCTTTGCGGCAATTTTTACAGGTTGTTGTCTATATGGCAGCAAATATATGATAAATACCTATAACGAAAATCCCGATGCGGAAGTCGATGATATGTTTCAGATGACATATCAGATCACTCAAGAGGAAAAACGCCAAGACAAAGAAGCCAAAGCACAGCGCAAACAAGCAAGGCGAAAAAAAGATATTTAGCTTTATATAACTTTTGCCATTAAAAATATAAGAAAAGCCATCCGGTTTAAAGTGAGTTAAACTTCAAACCAAACAGCTTTCTTACCAATATTATAGCACGGTTTTTTGCCTCGTCAATCCACAAAATACAAGTTTTTTGAACAATTGCCATCGCCCAAAAGTTATCTAATGCTCTGCAATCAGCGGCTCTTTGAACTGTGTTTGTATGTTCCCGTACATCTTGTGTATATGAAAATATGAATATACAATTTCTGTTCTATGATTACCTTTATGCATTAACCCGTATGGGTAACATTGCCAAAAATCTGGCGGCAGATATAGCTAATTATTATCTTTGACAAGTCTAAAAACAGCCCGGCAGGGTTTCATTTCAGCATTTCGCCGTTTCCCTGCAGGGCCGTTTGATTTTCAAAATCTATTTATTTGCTGCCGATCCGGCATTATCCCGAAATCAGTGTCTGAGATTCGAGCTGAAGCCTACGCCGCTGTGCAGCCTTTTGGCATTCCCTCATTCCAGCATGCCGGCCTTCTGTTTTGCCGGCATCCGCCGCAGATCTGTCCTAGAATTCCGCGTTCTTCGGTGTTCTCGGGAACGGGAGGACGTCTCTGATGTTTTCGACGCCTGTGAGGTACATGACCATACGCTCGAATCCGAGACCGTATCCGGAGTGCTTTACGCCGCCGTATTTTCTGAGTTCGAGGTACCACCAGTAGCTCGACTTGTCCATGCCGAGCTCGTCGATCCTTGATTCAAGAACGTCGAGCCTCTCCTCTCTCTGTGAACCGCCGATGATCTCACCGATTCCCGGCACCAGGCAGTCGCATGCCGCCACCGTCTTCTGGTCGTCGTTCAGACGCATGTAGAACGCCTTGATTTCTTTCGGATAATCCGTTACAAAGATAGGCGCTTTGAATACCTGCTCCGTGAGATATCTCTCATGCTCAGTCTGAAGATCGATGCCCCACTCTACCGGGTACTCAAACTTCTTGTCAGCCTTCATCAGGATATCGACGGCTTCCGTATAAGTAACGCGCTTGAAAGGTGTCTCGGCAACGTGCGTCAGCCTTCCAACGAGGTTCTTGTCAACAAACTGGTTAAGGAAAGCGATCTCCTGAGGAGCGTGCTCCATGGTATAAGTAATGATGTATTTGATCATGGCCTCAGCGACGTCCATCATGTCCGAAAGATCCATGAATGACATCTCCGGCTCGATCATCCAGAACTCAGAAGCATGTCTCATCGTGTTCGAATTCTCGGCCCTGAAAGTCGGTCCGAACGTGTAGACATTCCTGAAGGCCGAAGCGAATATTTCTGCCTCAAGCTGTCCGCTGACCGTAAGGTTTGTCTCTTTTCCGAAGAAGTCCTGGCTGTAATCTACGGTGCCGTCTGCATTTTTCGGAATGTCCGCCAGGTCGAAATTGGTAACGTGGAACATTTCTCCCGCGCCTTCCGCGTCCGAACCCGTCAGGATCGGTGTGTGTACATATACGTAATTCTGATCCTGGAAGAACTTGTGCACTGCGTATGCCGCGATCGATCTGACTCTGAATACTGCGGAGAACAGATTGCTCCTCGGACGGAGATGTGCGATCTCCCTGAGGTATTCCAGTGAATGTCTCTTCTTCTGCAGCGGATAATCGCTGTCTGAATCCGCTTCTATGATAACTTCTGATGCGTGCATTTCGAAAGGCTGCTTGGCATCCGGAGTGAGCATGAACGTTCCCGTTACATCGAGCGCTGCCGAAATAGGCGCCTTGGAAATCTCATCGAAATTAGCTATTTTCTCTGCTTCATAAACGATCTGGAGAGAAGTAAAATTCGACCCGTCATTCAGTTCGATAAATCCGAACTTATTCGAACCTCTGTTAGTCCTGATCCATCCTCTGACTCTGATCTCTTTACCATCATACTTTTCCGGCTCATTGAAAAGCCCCCTGATCTGTATGTCTTCCATAACTCTTCCTTTCCTTATCCCCGCCTGAAACCGCAGGTTCTGACACATTTTTGTTTAAAAAACTCAGCAAACTCCGAAGGCTCTCCGTCTGTAAAACTGTCCTTCGGCAGGATAACTCCCATCTGCTTTGTGATCATGAGAGCGAATATCCGGTCCGTTTCCACGAACAGCATTATATCGCCGTAATCATAGGCATACGGTTTTCTTTCGCCTCTCCTGATGTATATTCTGTCTTTGATCAGGATGTCTGTCGCCGGTGCTTCACCGAACTCTTTCACCATATTGTTCATGGCTACGCCGCCCATGATCTTGTACGTTTTCGTGAGGAACACTCCCACGCACACTTCGGCCGCTGCCAGTATGATGTATAAAAGCTTCTGTTTCGTATCCGGTCCCTGATGCAGAAGTCCGCTGTCGCTGAGAAAGGCAACGGCAAGCATTGCAATTCCGACAACGATAAGAACAATGCCGACGATCTTGTTGATCTTCATCGCACACCTCTTGTAGAAATGCTCATAAAGCGCTTTCGTCGGTGTATATTCGACCTCGAAGGTGTTTTTCTGCTGCTGTCTGTTATCTTCTGACATCTCTGATTCTCCGTACTGTATTTCTTAACGCCCGCAGGCTTTGAAAAAGCAAGCCTTACAGCCGCTGTCAAAGAGTTATTATACCATATTACGAAACAACTTGTAAACCTTGAGCAATTTTACATTTATGTTGTATATGCAACGGACAGTCTGCCTCTTCCGACATATACTAAAACCGTGAAAAGGATCCTGATAATGAAGGAAAGGAGATTCTTATGAAGTACTATGTAAATGAGAACTGCATCGGCTGCGGCCTTTGTGCAGGAACATGTCCCGAGGTATTTGAAATTACGGATGAAGGCGTCGCGAAAGCGTCCGAAGCACCGGTCGATGCTTCACTGGAAAGCTCAGCATCCGAGGCCAAAGACGGATGCCCGGTCGGCGCCATCGAAGAAAAGTAGCAGTATAACTGCCAACAGCAGCATGGCTGTTAAAATCGGCATTACTGTAAACAGCAGCGCAGCTGCGGAAGAAAAGCAGGTGAGAAAATGTATATAAAAAATATTGAACATGAAAAGGTACTGGAACTCGCAGCTGAGGTCAGCGCTCAACCGGGACAGATCGTCAGCAAGACGCTCGCCCAGAACGACGCGGTCAGTCTGACGCTGTTTGCCTTTTCCAAAGATGAGGAAATAAGTACCCATGATTCGACGGGCGATGCCATGGTGCTCGTTCTCGAGGGCACAGGCAGATTCACTGTCGGCGGCCGGGAACATGAAGTCAGTGCCGGCGAGACCATCATCATGCCTGCAGGCATCCCTCACGCGGTGTATGCGAAAGAGGATTTCAAGATGATGCTCACAGTTGTATTCCCGTCGTAACAGAAAAAACAGAGGCCGTTCCGGCGATCCGGATGCGGTCTCTGTTAAATTTACATTGAATCTTCTTACATTGATTCTTCAATGATGCTTCTTATTTCGTCTGTATCGAGGACTTTATATCCGCCCTTCATTATCAGAGTGCCGCTGACGATGTCGTCGATCATATCGTCCGACACACCGAGATCAGCCAGATGCATTACTGCACCGATCTCCTTCATCCAGTTTTCCATCGCTTCCAGCCCTTCCGCAGCAACTTGCCCGTCCGTTTTGCCGGACGCGTCGATGCCCCAGACATTGACAGCGAACCGCACGAATTTCTGCAGTCCGTAAGGCATTATGCGGCGGTAATAAGGAAGCGATACCGCGGCGAGCGTCATGCCGTGAGTCGCATTCGTGACTGCGGCTGCCGCATGTCCGAGCATGTGCACCATCCAGTCAGTCGTTTTTCCGCGGTCGATCAGAGTGTTGAGCGCCCAGGTCGCAGTCCACATCAGATTGCTCCTCGCCTCATAATCCTGTGGGTCAATTGCGGCGGCGCGGCCGGATGTGATCACCGATCTCATAAGGCCCTCGCTGATGTAGTCGCTGGTGTTGTCGTCGCTGCCGGAAAAATACTGCTCGCATATATGATTGAAAATGTCGTATATGCCTGCCACCATCTGATATTCGGGCAGCGTCAGCGTGTATTTCGGATCCAGTATGGAAAATCTCGGCATGATTTTTTCGTCTTTGAATTCCTTGCCGATTTTCAGTTTTCTGTCGGTATTGGTTATTACTGCGCCCGCATTCATTTCAGAGCCTGTTCCTACCATGGTCAGAACGCATCCGACCGGCAGGGTCTCGCAGTCCGGTTCTTCAAATCTCATGAAATACTTTTCCCACGGATCTTCCCGGCAGTTCACTGATACGGAAACGGTCTTCGCGTAATCGCAAACTGATCCGCCGCCGACTGCCAGCAGCAGATCTGCCTGGTGCTTCCTGGCGATCTCAATGCCTGCATATACTTTCTTCATCGTAGGATTGGGCATTACGCCTTCTATCTCGGCGACATTTTTGCCGGCATCGCTGAGGATGCGGACGACGTCATCATAGATTCCGTTCTTTTTGATCGACCCGCCTCCGTAGATCAGCACGACATTGTCGCCGTATTTTTTCAGCTCATCCGCAAGATGTTTTACAGAGCCTTCCCCGAAATACAGCTTAGTCGGATTGCAGTATGAAAAATTGCCTAACATTGTCCGTACCTTTCATTACTGGTTCTGCTTTACATAACCGTTTGTGGTTTCGCTTATCACACCTATCAGAGGTATATTGTTATATGTGCAGCTGAACTTGAAGCCCATCTTCGAATAATCATATGACGCCGGTGAAGCAAGCGTGTATGTTACAGTCGCTGTTTTTCCCGGTTTAATGATCTTATCGGCCGGGATCGATGCCGCGATATATGTCGAGGCATTCACATCAGGGAAAAACATACCGCTGACATTGGCGTTCATTTTGACAGACTTGCAGCTGAGATTGGTTATCTTCATTTTCAGTGCACTGATCTGACTGCCGTCGGTGGTCAATGGTACAACCCTGACGAAATACATATCTGATGTTGCTTTTGCATAAACTACACTGCTGCGCTGCAGGCTGTAGCCCTTGTAGGCTGCCACGACATAAGCATAGTATTTGCCCTTGGTAAGACCTTTATTTGTCCAGCTGGTAGTTGTTGAGCCGGCTTTCTTCACCAGCTTATACGTATGCTGTGAAAAAATAATGTTCGCATCTGTCGTTGAATACCTGTAGATCCCGTACTTATCCGCGCCCTTGATTTTTTTCCAGCTGACCTTTATTTTCGTCGCGCTGACCGCGTGAATAGTCACTTTCGGTTTTGCCAGCGATGAAGCTGTAACAGCTTTGCTGCTGACCGACGACTTGACCGCCATGGCATTTGCCTGCGAAGGCATCATCATCGCTGCAGTCGAAACGGTCATTACCAGCGCCGTCGCGATCGCCAAAATTCTTTTTTTATTCATATTATCCTCCCGCTCATTGAGCCAAAATTATTTATTGCAGGATATTCCCAATGCACTCAGCACATCCGGCGGGAGTACGGCAAACGGAATGACGGGCTGAGGATCAGCTGTGTGTTCGCCGATCATCTTCTCCATCCAGACCATGTCATACCAGCGCCCGAATTTGTAACCGCATTTATGAAATTCTCCAACCACAGAATAACCAAAATGTGTATGAAATTCAACGCTGTTTTTTGTCAGATACTCATCTTCCTTTTCGGGGCATCCGATACACGCATTCAGATTGATGATATTCTGCGCTGCAAAAACGCTTTCCAGCGCCCTGTACAGACGCCCGCCGACACCCGTTTTTTTCCTGTCCTTCTGCACGTAAACCGTCGTTTCCGCAGACCAGTCGTAGGCCTGTCTGCCCACGAAGGCGCCGGTATACGCATAGCCGATTATTTCTCCTTCGCTTTCCGCCAGCAGATAAGGATACTTCCGCAGAGTGTTTTCGATCCTCCCGCGGAATTCGGAAACCGACGGTACATCGTATTCAAAAGTTATGGCCGTTTCCTCAACGTACGGCGCATATATTTTCAGGATCTCCGCTGCATCAGCAGGCGATGCGGTGCGTATGCGGCAGTTCATCTTCAAGCCTCCTCTGCCGATGCGACAGCGGCTTTCATCGATCTCACGTATTTTTCCAGTTCCGGTGCAGCCTCACTGCCGTATTTTTCGATTATCTTCACGATTGCCGAGCCGACGATGACTCCGTCAGCTATGCCGGCCATTTCTGCAGCCTGCCCGGGAGTGCTGATCCCGAAACCGATCGCAGCCGGCGTATCCGTGACAGCGCGCACGTGCTCGACTATCGAGCCTAAGTCTGTAGTAATGTCGGAACGCACTCCGGTCACTCCCATAGACGACACTATGTAAACGAATCCCGTCGCCTCTCTGGCGATCATCTTGATGCGCTCTTCGGATGTCGGCGCGACCATGGTGATCATGTCGACATTGTGCTTCGCCGCGAAAGGAAGCATCTCCCCGCGCTCTTCATAAGGAAGCTCCGGCGATATTATTCCGTCGACGCCCAGCTCTTCGCATTTTGCGAAAAACTCTTCATAGCCGTAATGAAACACAGGATTCATGTAAGTCAGGAACACGAGCGGCACGGCGGTTTTTTCACGCACGCGTCTAACTATATCGAACACGCCGTCAGTCTTGATACCGGCCGACAGCGCACGGATATTCGCTTCCTGGATCACAGGACCCTCCGCGGTCGGATCGGAAAACGGAATGCCTATTTCGATCAGATCGCAGCCGGCTTTTTCCATGGCGAGGATATACTCGACCGTCTTGTCCGCCGACGGATCGCCCGCCGTCAGGAACCCTATAAAAGCTTTTTTATTTTTGAAAGCATTCGCTATTTTAGTCATGGAGATCCTCCCCTCTGTACCTGGCGATGGCAGCTACATCCTTGTCGCCTCTTCCCGACAAAGTAATGATGACGCTGTCGTCCCTATTGAATCTGTCCGCATTCTTCATGATATACGCGACAGCATGAGAACTTTCGATGGCCGGGATAATACCCTCCATGCGTGATGTGTATTCAAAGGCCTGCACAGCCTCTTCATCTGTGATCGGCACATATTCCGCACGTCCGATATCATGCAGATAAGCATGCTCAGGACCGATCCCCGGATAATCCAGTCCGGCAGAAATGCTGTACACAGGTGCGATCTGTCCGCATTCATCCTGGCAGAAATACGATTTCATTCCGTGGAAAATGCCGAGCTCGCCGTTCGTCATAGTCGCGGCATTGAACTCCGTATCAGCTCCGCGTCCCGCAGCCTCACAGCCGATGAGCGCCACTTCGCTGTCTTCAATATAATCATAGAACGAACCCATGGCATTCGAGCCGCCGCCTACACACGCGATCACCGCGGCCGGCAGCTTTCCCTCTGCCTCCAGTATCTGACGCTTCGACTCTTTGCCGATGACACTCTGGAAGTCCCGCACCATTACCGGGAACGGATGAGGGCCCATGACCGACCCGATCACGTAATGTGTATCCGACACACGCGACGACCATTCGCGCATTGCTGCATTTACCGCATCCTTCAGCGTAGCCGTGCCGGAATCGACCGCATGCACCTTCGCGCCCAGCAGTCTCATCCTGTAAACATTCAGCGCCTGCCTCTCGGTATCGACGCGTCCCATGTACACCTCGCACTCCATGCCCATCAGCGCCGCTACCGTCGCCGTCGCCACGCCGTGCTGTCCCGCTCCGGTTTCCGCGATCACTCTGGTCTTGCCCATCTTCTT
>JALCRY010000053.1 GCA_022652985.1 Eubacteriaceae bacterium
AGAAGAAAGTTCGTGAATATGCCGACAGTGCCTGCGAGCTTCGCATAATTTGTGCGCACTTCCGGTTCATGAGCATCTTCCCAGTTCTTTACAAATTTTTTTATCAGCCAGTTACCCATTTTTCCACTTCCATTATTTCCGCAGCATATTTCCATAGCCGGGATAAAATAGTATAATATCCCCATATTATAGCACATTCGACAGGGGCGAGAAATATGAAATTAGTATGTATAGGCGACAGCATGATAGACGGATATCCTTATGCGAGGGCCGATAGTTTCCCTGCCGTGATCGAACGCCTGACCGGGTGGAGAGTCATCAACGCCGGCATATCCGGGCAGTCGTCGGGCGAAGTGCTGGCGCGTTTCCCGCGCGCGATGAAACAGCGGCCTGATGCAGTAATGATACTGTGCGGCACGAATGACTACATCTTCGGCATATGCGGCAGCGGCGAAACCCTGGCGAACATCACGGAGATGACGCGGACAGCGGAGCGCGGCGGGGCTGTGCCGGTGATCGGGTTTCCGATACTGTGCGATCCGCAGAGCGCGGCGCTGAGCTGGGCGGGGATCACCGCGGACGAGTTCGCGCAGGCGAACGGGGAACTGATAAAACTGCGGGATAAACTGAAACATTACTGCGATAAAAACGGAGTGCGGTACATCGATCTGCAGGAATGGTATAAAGGTATCGCTTGTTATTGTGACGGACTGCATCCGACCAGGGACGGATACAGGCTGATCGGGGAGAAGGCTGCGGAGGAACTGGCCTCCGCGGAAGGCAGGGTTAAATGAAAACTAAAAAGAGAACGGTGACGATAGTTGTGCTTATGCTGGTGATGCTTCTGCTGGCCGGCGGATATATGGGATATCGTTATTATAAGTACGAGCAGAAACTCGCGGCGGCGGAGAAGGCGAAGACGGAAGGTGTTTACGATCCGCTCACCGGTAAGCGGGTGAAAAAGCTGCTGAACAGACCGTTCGTGGTCTCGACGGACAACGACAGCTCGGAGGCGAGGCCTCAGTCGGGTCTGTCGAAGGCCGATATAGTGTATGAAGTGCCGATCGAGGGCGGCGGCACCAGGTACGAGCAGATATTTTACGGACAGGTCCCGGATCAGATCGGGCCGTGCAGGAGCGTCAGGCCGTATATCATCGATCTCGCGCTCGCGTATAATGCTGTGCTCGTGCACAACGGGCAGAGTCCGCAGGCGAAGGCATATCTCTCGACCGGGGTCATAGACCACATCTCCGCGGCGGATTATTACGACATCTTCAAAAGCGAATCTGCGGTCGTCATGTACAGCAACGGCAAGGATGTCGTGGCCAAGATGAAGTCCGAGGACATGGACGGGAAAAAGACTGTCACGGGCTTCAAATTCCTGGGCGACGGGGAAAAAGTCACCGGCAAATCCGTGCAGACCATCAGCATCAATTATGTCAGTGCGCAGGATAAGTATGAATATGATCCCGCCTCGAAGCTGTATACGCGTTATGTGTACGGCGAACAGTGCACCGACAAAGTGAACGGCAAGGTCATAAAGTGCGCGAACATCATAATGTTCTACGAGAATTACACCATGTATGATGCGAATTCCGGCCGGCTCAATATAGATATGACGCAGGGCGGAAAGGCCTGGCTGTTCACGCAGGGTAAAGTCGTCAGAGGAAAATGGTCTCGGACGGATCTCGACTCTCCGATGGTGTTCAAGGATAACGACGGTCAGGAATACAAACTTTCGCCGGGTCAGACCTGGCTGGAGATGATCGACAACACAGTCAGATACAGCTGGAAGTAACAGCAGCGGCAGGACCGCTACACGATCGCCTGCCTGCCGCGTTCGCCGGTGCGGATGCGGACGGCGTCTTTCAGGTCGTAAACGAATATTTTTCCGTCGCCGGGGCTGCCTGTATAGGCAGTCCTGCTTATTGTGCGCACCACTCTGTCCGCCCATTCGTCGGACGAAACCACGATTTCAAATTTGATCTTCGGCAGCATGTTGACCGCGACTTTGCTGCCGCGGACCACGTTCGTGTAGCCCCGCTGCTCGCCGCAGCCCATGACCTGGGATACAGTAATGCCGTGGATGTCTATGCCGCTCAGGGCGTCTTTGATTTCTTCGTATAATTCTTCGCGTACGATCGCTTCTACCTTTGTCATTTTTTCCTCCTAATCCAGTCCGTTGAATGACGGATATGCGCTTTCTCCGTGCTGCGCCATATCGAGTCCGCGTTTTTCTTCTTCTATGCCGACACGAAGCGGTACGAACAGAGAGATCACTTTTGCTATAATAAATGTACCCGCGGCGGCGATGACTATCGTCAGACCGATGGCGATCAGCTGCGCGCTCATCAGATGGAAATTGCCGCTGAAGACAAGTCCGTCCCATCTGGCCGCCGGGTTTATCGACTGCTGCGTGAAGAGGCCGGTCGCTATGCCGCCCCAGATCCCGCCGATACCGTGGCAGCCGAAAGCGTCGAGCGCATCGTCATAGCCGAAGTATTTCTTGACGGTCGTGATCATGAAGTAAGCCAGCGGACTCACCACGAGGCCGATGATGACCGACGACCATACGGGAACGAAACCGGCGCCCGGTGTGATGGCCACCAGTCCGAGGACGGCGCCTGTCGACGCGCCCACGACCGTAGGCTTGTTCTGGATGATGCAGTCTATGGCCATCCAGGCCGCCATGGCGGAAGCCGCGGCGGTATTTGTAGTAATGAACGCATGCGCCGCAAGTGTACCGGCCGAAAGCGCGCTGCCGGCGTTGAAGCCGTACCATCCGAACCACAGCAGCGCCGCGCCGAGCAGGACGAAAGGAATATTGTGAGTGTGATAGGAAAGCTGCGAATATCCCTGACGTTTGCCGATCATTATCGAAAGGACCAGGCCGCTGACTCCGGAACTGATGTGCACGACATCGCCTCCCGCGAAATCAAGCGCGCCTATTACTGAACCGAGCAGTCCGTCGTGTCCCCAGACCATGTGGGCGAGCGGATAATAGATCAGCAGCGACCAGAATACGATAAAAAAGAACAGCGCCTTGAAATTCATCCTGCCCGCGACAGAACCTGTTATCAGCGCCGGCGTGATCAGCGCGAACATCATCTGGAAAGCGACGAAAGTGAACGGCGGTATCGTCGAAGCGTACGCGCTCGTTCCTCCTTCCATGCCGTACAGACAGAAATTGTGGAGTGTGCCGATCAGTCCGCTGTGATCCCCTGAAAAACTCAGCGAATAACCGACGATAACCCACATGACAGAACATATTCCCATGACGAAGAATGACTGCATCATGGTGTTGAGAACATTTTTCCTGCGCTCCAGCCCGCCGTAAAAAAAGGCCAGCCCCGGTGTCATTATCATGACCAGGGCCGCGCAGATAAGCATGAAGCCTGAATCACCTGTATCCATAAAATACCTCCTCTGAAAATCAAAAGACGTCCGGAGTATGCGCTCCGGACGCCGATACTATGCAGATAATTCTAATCAGAAGGTACGTTGAGTTCAATAAACGGGATACTAAAAAATTGACAGAAAACTTAGTCTATTTAACAAGACTATTCCACAGGGTCGGTCTTGATGACTTCCTGCAGCGTTTCGTTCGCTACAGATCCCGCGGTAGTAATACCGTAGCCGCCGTTTTCGACGAGGACGACGAAGGCGTACGGATATCCGTCATTTTTGATAAAGCCGACGAACCACGAATTCGGCTCCTTGCCGTTCCCGACCTCGGCCGTTCCGGTCTTCGCGTAGATCTTGAGATTCGGGAAATTCTCCTGCCCGTAATGGGATTTGACATTGTTGCGCATGTAGATGCGCAGTTTCTTCGCGGTGGATTTCTTGATGAGTTCGCTCGTCTGCGTCTTGATATGGAAGCCCGTGCTCCAGCCGTTGGAGAATTTCACCGCCTGGATGATGCGCGGATTTGCGGCCTTGCCGCCGTTGGCGATAGCTCCCGCGTAGACCATCAGCGAGCAAGGATTCACGAGGTCGTTATACTGGCCGATGCCCGACCAGGCCAGGTTTACTCCGCTGTTCGGGAAGGTGAAAGTTCCTCTCTTAGTGCGGATCCCGTTGATGTTATAGCTGGACATGAGGCCGGCTTTCCGGGTGTAGTCCTTGAGCGTGTCTCCGCCGATCTTCATGGCGAGATGTCCGAAATAGATATTGCAGGATTCGGCCAGCGCTTCTCTCATGGTAACAGTTCCGTGCGCTGAAAGGTCCGTGACCTTGTCGCCGGAATATGTGCCGACCTGCCAGGTGCCCGTGCAGTCCACAGCATAGTTCGAAACATTGTCTACGGTTTCGATGCCCGCGGCCGCAGTCACGAGTTTGAATACGGAGCCCGGAACGAATGTGGACGAAAGCAGTCTGTTCATGTAGACGCCGTCGCTGTCGCTGTAAGCCGAGCCGTTTTCCGTCTTCGGATCATATGAAGGGGAGCTCGTCATGCAGATGATATCCCCGGTCTTGTAATTGAATACGCCGACGCAGCCCTTCCTGCCGGCCAGTGCCTTATATGCCGTCCGGCATACCTTCTTGTCGATAGTGAGATACAGTTTCCGGCCGTTGTTGTTCGTGGAATATGTTCCGGAAAGGAAATTATAACCGACCAGCTTGCTCGCGAAAACAGTCTCGGCGCCGGTTGCGATGTTGCCGGTCCTGTCGCCGACGGCATGCAGCGTCGCCGCTCTCGAGGTACTGCCGACACCGTATTTGAGCTTGCCGGTCGAACCGTTTCTCAGCAGCAGTCTGCCCTGTGAATCATAGATCGACCCGGTGGAAATATAGCCGTTCGAATAGATGCTCTGGTTTGCCGGGTAACTTGCCCACGTACTGCCGTCCACTGCGAGTTTGACGATATAATAAGCCAGACCCGCGAGCAGCATCGCCGCAAGTAATAGACAGATTATCGCACGTCTCTCAAGTTTCTTCATAAGTCCTCCCGTTATTTGTCGAGCTGATCGAAATCAGTTATATCTTCATCCCCGTCAAGATGTACTCTGTTGCCGGAGTAGTAATAGTCGTCGTCGGGCGCCAGTTCTTCCGCGTCAGGCTGATCTCTCAGCGATTTCACGGTGTAGTAATAATTGGTCGCGTAAGGATCTGCGGCGAATCGTTTCTCCGCCTCGGGATCCGTTTCTATTGCGAAAGGTATGTCTTCTTCCTCTTCGCCGTTGTCAGGCCGCACCGCAATACTGGCGTTCCGCCGCGTATCGGCCGCTTTCAGGAAGGCCAGAAGTCCCCAGGAGGCGAGCATGGAAGTCCCGCCGTTAGATACGAAAGGCAGGGTAACGCCGGTGAACGGCAGTATATCCAGCGATCCGAGAACATTCATGATCGTCTGGAAAATGATCAGCGAGGTCGCGGCGCAGGCGGCGATCGAGTAGAATGTCGAACGCGCAGCGGTGATCGACCTGACTGCGAATATACATAATGTAACGAGAGCCAGCACGCACAGGAGCGCAATGATGAGGCCCCATTCCTCAGAGACGAGACTGAACACTAGGTCCTTGTCCGCCGCATATATCGAGTGGAACCAGCCGTTGCCGGCGCCCACTCCGAGCAGTCCTCCGCTTGCCGCGGCCGTCATGCCGCGCGTCTGCTGATAGCCGCCCGCATCGGCGTACTGCCAGGCGTGCGTCCAGGTCGCGAACCTGCTGGTGATATGAGGAATAAATTTTATCGACAGCATGCCTCCGAGGGCGACGACTCCGAGTATGAGTATCAGTTTCGAGAAATCGCCCGAACGCAGGAATGATATGATTACGAATGTCACGAAGAATATCGCTGCGGTGCCGAAGTCGTTCATTACTGCCAGACATCCCAGGCAGAAGATCGAGAAAAGCATGAACCGCGTCAGGTTCTTCTTTTCATACAGTTCGTCGAGCGTCGCGCTGCCTATAAATATGTAGGCGACCTTTACGAGCTCTGACGGCTGGATAGACATGCCGGCGACATTGATCCAGTTGGTGGAACCGTTGGTGGATGAGCCGAAGACCAGGTTCACGAGCAGCAGCACCGCACTGATGATTATCAGCGCGCGCCGGATGCTGAGTGCCCTGTCGAGGTCTCTGAGATACCAGCAGAGGATGAAGAAAATGAGCACACCCAGAATAATGGCAATGAGCTGTTTGAAGACAGCGCCTTCGGATGTGGTCGCGACGACCGCCAGGTTGATCGTGCAGAGGAAGAAGGCTATGCATTCCATTTCGAACGATGTCCTTTTGAGCGACCGCAGGAATATGCAGAACGCCCACATCGTTACGGTGAGGAGCGCGAAGCTGAGCAGGACCGTAAAGTCGAGCTTCGAGCCTCTGGCGGCGATGAACTGGATGCCCATCATGATCTGAAATATCGTAAGAATAGAAAGTGAGAACCACGGCGAAAAAGTCTTCGTCGTCATCCTTCTTTTTTCGTTGTTTTCGCGTTTTTCTTTCAGACTGGCCGGAAGCAGCACACAGTCGACGCCGCCCAGGGAAATAGTGTCTCCCATGTTGACGTGGGTGGATTTGTAGACGTCGTGGCCGTTTATCTGTGAACCGCCCTTGGAGCCGAGGTCGTTATAGTACCAGTCTCCGTTTTCCTCGCGGACAAGTGTGCCGTGATTCCGCGACACTGTCATGAGGTCGATCACGACATCTGCATTTTTTGCGCGTCCGAGTACGTTCTCCCAGTGAGACAGCGGCACGGCGCTTCCGTCCGGAAGGCTCAGATAAGCCCAGATCTCAGATGGATTTTTGGCAGCCAAAAGCGAGCTGATCGATCGTACGAGGATCAGCACAGCCAGCAGTACGAACACCCATCTTGCCACCGTCGTATAATATGTAGCGACGAGAGGATGCGACTCGAATAATGCTGCGAGAGTTTTCATAAGCGGCTGCGCCGCTTCGGAAACCGAACTGAACATATATCTCTTTTTCTCCCTCCGGGTTCAATATTACTTTCCTATTATACCATAAAATGGCACTTCCGAATAAATGTGACGAAAGTATTATTTCACGGCCGCTGAACGGGTCATTCCAGCCTGATCGATACTTCGCCGCTGGTGATCGTTTCCGTGACTGTATTGCCGTTTTCATCGGGGTGCTTAATGATGAGTCCGCCGTCCTCGTCGATGCCTTCCGCTTCCGCGTGAAGAGGCTGCGCGCCCGGCTTCCCGAGCATGCCGGCCTTATATACCAGTATGCGTTTGCCGATGACCATGCTGTGGGAGCGGTAATCTTCGATGAATGATCTGTCCTCGATGTTGTCGACTACAGGAATGAATTCATTTATTATCTGCGCGGCGATCGCGGCCCGGGAAACGGATCCGCCGATGAACCCGTACGAATCAGCCGCCGCCTTCGGACTGTCGCTTTCAAAACAGTTCACGCCGATGCCGACGATGAGGCTGCCGATCTGTCCGCTTTCAAAATCCATTACTGCTTCGGTGAGGATGCCCGTGATCTTGCGGCTGCCGAGATAAATATCGTTTACCCATTTGATCTCCGGCGCCAGGCCGTAGAGTTTTTCCAGGGCGCGGACCACAGCCACGGAGGCGGCAGTCGTTATCAGCACCGATTTGCTGATGTCGAAATCCGGCTTGACGATAATGCTCATATAAAGACCGCTGCCGGCGGGAGAAACGAATGTCCGCCCGAGACGGCCCTTCCCCTGTGTCTGTTCATTCGCGATGACGACGGCGCGTTCCTCGCGGCCCGCGAGTTCCTTCGCTTTCTCGTTCGTCGAGGTGACGGATTCGAAGTAATATACCGGGATCGCGCAGTCTGTCATGGAGCGGACTGCTTCGGCCGAGATGATGTCGGTGTCGGCGGGCATCATGTATCCCTTGTTGGTGACTGCTTCAATGGTGTAATTGCTTTCCTGGAGGGACTTGACCGCTTTCCATACAGATGTGCGGGAAACGCCGAGTCTGTCCGCGATCTCTTCACCTGATATGGACTTTCCTTTATTTTCGATCAGGGTCTTCAGGACCTCGCTCTTTACTGTCATTAGGGCTCCTTTCGCCTGTTTTTCAACGCTTTAAGCTGTTAGAGCGATTGTACAATATATGCGGAAAACTGTCAACTGCAGGCCTCCGTTCGGTTAACAATGAACGTTAAGTGAACGTTTTGTGAAAGTGACAAGGATGTCATTGACGAAAAATTCCGTAACTATTAAGATGGAGAAGAATTGAGAAAGAAGGAAAACTAACATAGTTTTACACGATTGGAGTTTATATCTATGGGTACTAAAAAAGGACTGATAATAGCGGCAGTACTGGCACTGGCAGTATGTTTCACCGCTGCACCTGTTACACCTGTGCACGCGGGATCAGTCACGAAAGGTTTTTCACATCAGCTTTCAGTCAAAGTTGTCAAGAATTCAGACGGCACTTTCACAACAGTCAACAATGAAAATCAGATGATGAGACAGGCAAGAACAAAGCTGGGATGCCCGTACGTTTCAGGTGCGGCAGGTCCTAATGCTTTTGACTGCAGCGGTTATGTCGCATATACGATGCACAAGAGCGGCGTGTCTCTCACAAGAAGCACGGCTGCTTCATATTACAGATCGGCCAACAATGTCGGCTCGATAGGCAATGCTCACAGAGGAGACATAGTGCTCTATTCATCCGGCGGCGGCATCTGCCACTGCGGACTGTACTACGGCGGCGGCGATGTCATCCAGGCATGCTGCAGCAGAGGCGTAGCTATCAGAGGCGCGTATGACATCGGTCAGAGCGTCGTGGCTGTCATCAGAACATATACTCCTGCGGGAGTTCTCAGAGTCGCAGGCGAAGCAGGATCTCAGGTCCGCATCAAGGGCGAGGGCATCAGCGTCACCAAGACACTGACAGAAGCGGGCGTTACAGCCAAGGCTCTGCCGAGAGGAACTTATAAAGTAACACCTGTCGGCGATGAATCAGCGGCTGTCACAGTAAAAGTGAGATACAACGATTCTACAAAAGTCGACTTTACGGCACAGGCGGAAAACCCTGCCGCATAAGAGATAACAAAACAGATTCTTACCGGGGCGCGCCGCAAGGCCGCTCCTTTTTTTACTGATAACAATATGATACAATAACGCCATGGCATATGTGAAAATTGATGAGGAAAGCCGCGGGCTTTATAAAACGCTGGCGAAAGTCGCGCTGCCGATAGCTCTTCAGAGTCTGATCGGCTCTTCTTTGAATCTGGTCGATAATCTGATGGTCGGCGCACTCGGCGAATCCGAGCTGGCTGCCGTCGGCGTCGGTGTGCAGATTTTCATGGTTTTCTTCATGCTCATATATGGATTTTCCAGCGGCTGTTCCACATTTATCGCGCAGTATCACGGCGCCGGCAACAGAGCCGGCATCAAAAAGACCATGGGCTTCACCTTTATGGTCTGTATTTCGATAGGTGTGATTTTCTTTATCGGCGGTGAATTTTTCCCGGAAAAGATCATCCGGATATTTACGGATATTCCTGAAACCGTAAGGCTCGGAACGATTTATGTCAGAGCCGGCGCGCCGTGTTTCCTGATCATGGCGTTCACGCAGACGTTCGAGACCTCGCTGCGTGCCACCCAGCAGACACACCTGCCGATGATCTCGAGCGTTACTGCCTTCGCGGCCAATACGTTCCTTAACTACGTTTTGATTTTCGGACATTTCGGCGCTCCTGCGCTCGGCGTCGGCGGCTCTGCGGAGGCCACGGTCCTTTCAAGGATGCTGCAGGCTGTCGTTCTTGTTTTTATCGTTTTCGTGCGCAGAAACATTGTGGCAGGCACGCCGCGTGAGTATTTCGGCTGGCCGGCCGACCTCAGCAGGCGCATCCTGAAAAACTCCGTGCCTACCATGCTCAACGAGAGCCTCTGGGGCCTCGGCACCGCCATGTACGTGGCGGCGTTCGCGCGTGTCGGGATCACGGAATACGCATCTGTGCAGGCCGGCAATACTATCCAGAATGTTTTCATCATGGCGGCCTTCAGCATCGGCGATGCGATCCTGATCCTTGTCGGGCAGCAATTCGGACGCGGCGAAATGGAAAAAGGCGAGGCTCTGGCCAAACGGCTCCTGAAAGTCGGGATGCTCGTGGGCCTGGTAATGGGCCTGCTTCTGATCGCGGCTGCCCGCCCGATCATTTCGCTGTTCAATTTCACGCCGGCCGGCATGCGCTATACATTTTTTATTCTGATCGTCTACGGCCTGTTCATGTCGATAGTCGTCTACAACAGCACGATCATTACCGGCGTCTTAAGGGCGGGAGGCGACACGCGGTTCGCGCTGATCGCGGAAACCTGCACTATCTGGCTGTACGCTGTACCGACCGCTTTTATCACCGCGCTGTACCTGCACTGGCCGATCTATTTCTGCATTCTGGCAGTAAGATGCGAGGACCTCATCAAGTGCGTGATCCTGACGATCAGGATCCGCTCCGGCAAATGGGTCAGGAACGTAATCAACTGAGAGACAGTGAGCGGCGATCACCGCAGGACCCGGCACACCGGATGCCAATGACGGAAAGCCGCGATGCACAGAGAAACGGAGCGGCATTCCTCAAAAATGTTCCTCATTTCAAAAAATACGCTCTTGGTTTTCCCAAGAGCGTACTTAAGATGTTCATTAGTTGTTCGTTTATCCGGCCAGCTCGGCGAACTGCGAGTTGTAGAGGTTCGCATAGAAGCCGTTCTGCGCGAGGAGGTCTTCGTGCGTGCCCTGCTCGATGATGTCGCCGTGGTTCATTACCAGGATCCAGTCGGCTTCCTTTATGGTGGACAGCCTGTGAGCTATAACGAAACTTGTGCGTCCGTACATCAGCTTGGTCATTGCTGACTGAATGAGTTTTTCTGTCCTTGTGTCGACTGAGCTCGTGGCTTCGTCGAGAATGAGGATCGGTCTGTTGGCGAGCATCGCTCTCGCGATGGTCAGCAGCTGTTTCTGACCCTGTGAGATGTTGGTCGCTTCTTCGTTTATTTCCATATCATATCCGTTAGGCTGCGTCATGATGAAGTGATGTATGTGGGCCGCTTTCGCAGCGTTCTCGATCTCTTCGTCGGTCGCATCCATTTTTCCGTATCTGATGTTGTCCCGGATCGTGCCGTTGAAAAGCCACGTGTCCTGGAGCACCATGCCGAACAGGCTGCGGAGTTCGCTCCGCGAGTAGTCGGTGATATCGTGATCGTCGACCCAGATGTCGCCGCCGTCCAGCTCGTAATATCTCATGAGAAGTTTGACGATCGTCGTCTTGCCGGCTCCGGTAGGCCCTACGATAGCGACCTGGGAACCCGGTTTCGCGACATAACTGAAATCTTTGATTATCGGCTCGTCCTTTTCGTATCCGAATTTTACGTCTTTGAAGCTGACTTCTCCGTGATGGTGAGCCATGTCGACATGCACCTTCGTTTCTTCCGTTGTGCCGTAAGCATCATCTTCCTCATCTTCCTCGATGAAGTCAAAGACACGTTCCGCCGCGGCTGCTGTCGACTGGAGCAGGTTCATAACATTTGCGACCTGCTGCACCGGCTGGTTGAATGATCTTACATAAGTAATGAACGCCTGTATATCGCCGATCGATACTTTGCCGTTGATGGCGAGGTATCCGCCGAGAACGCATACGGCGACGTATCCGACGTTGCCGATGAACTGCGTCGAAGGCATCATGAATCCCGAATAGAACTGGGACTTGAATGCCGCGTTGCAGAGCTTCTCGTTTATCTCGTCGAAAGTTTCGAGCGATTCATCTTCCCTGTTGAAAGCCTTTACGATCATGTGGCCGGTGTACATCTCCTCGACATGGCCGTTCACATCCGACAGGAAATTCTGCTGATCCTTGAACTGCCCCTGCGAGCGGTTCACGACAAGCTTGATCACGATCGCCGAAAGAGGCAGCACTATCAGAGCCACTATGGTCATTACCAGACTGATCCTTATCATCATGATCAGCACGCCCAGGATCGTTGCCGCCGAAGTAATGGTCTGTGTCAGCGACTGGTTGAGCGTCTGGTTGATCGTCTCAATGTCATTGATGACTCTGGACTGCGTTTCGCCGTGGGTCCTTCCGTCAAAATATTTCAGCGGCAGCCTGTCGATCTTGGAGGAGATCTGCTCCCTCATCTCGTAAGTCACCTGCTGCGCGACCTTCGACATGATCCACCCCTGCACGAACGAGAAAAGAAAACTCAGTCCGTATATTACTGTAAGGAAAATCAGGATCTTATCCAGAGTGTCCCAGTTTATGCCCTGCGGGCTCATGAAGCCCTTGACTATTTCATCCGTCGCATTTCCGAGTATCGTCGGAGCAATGATCGTGAAGATAGTGCTCGCGATCGCAAATACGAATACGACGATGATACTTATCTTATATTTGGCGAGGTAATGCATGAGTTTTTTCATGGTCGGCCCGAAGTTTTTCGCCTTCTCGCCGGGCATCATCTGTGAAGCCGGACCGCCGCCGCGCTGACGCGCTCTCTGCGGCTTTTTGTTTGTGCTGCGCACACCGTTCTGCTGTTCGCTCATTATGCTCCCTCCCTTCCGAGTTCTTCCTCGCTCAGCTGCGAAGAAGCGATTTCTTTATATACGCTGCAGGTATTCAGCAGCTCTCGGTGAGTGCCTATGCCCGCGATTTCTCCTTCATTCATGACAATGATCTTGTCGGCATCCATGATCGTGTTGATCCTCTGCGCGACGATGATGAAAGTACTGCCGCCGACCTTTTCCTTCAGCGCTTTTCTGAGCACCGCATCCGTCTTGAAGTCGAGTGCCGAGAAGCTGTCGTCAAAGATGTAGATCTCCGGTTTTTTGATCAGTGCCCTGGCAATGGAAAGCCTCTGCTTCTGACCGCCGGAAACGCTCGTGCCTCCCTGCGAGACCTCGGTGTCGAAGCCGTCCGGCATCTCATTGATGAATTCCATGGCCTGCGCCGTTTCACAGGCTTCGCGCATTTCTTCATCTGTGGCGTCGGATTTTCCGTACTGCAGGTTGGAAGCGATCGTGCCCGAGAAGAGGAGTCCCTTCTGCGGGACCAGACCGATCTTCTCGTGAAGTTCGTGCTGAGTAATGTCTTTGATGTTCGTTCCGTCGATGTCTATCTCTCCGCCCGTAACATCGTAGAAACGCGGTACGAGGGTGATGAGCGTGGACTTCCCGGAACCTGTGGAGCCGATGATCGCCGTCGTCTGTCCCGGTTCCGCCGCGAAGCTTATATGCTCGAGCGCATTTTCCGAAGCGTCCGGATATGCGAACGAGACATCTTTGAATTCCACGAGACCCCTTCTTTCAGGGATCTGCAGGATCCGGCCGTTTGCTTCGGCCTTGTCTTCCGGATCGGTTATTGTCGGTTTTGTATCGAGCACTGCGCCGATACGGCCGGCCGAAACAGCCGCTCTCGGCAGCATGATAAACATCATCGTGATGAAGAGGAACGACATTACTACCTGCATAGCGTACTGCAGGAATGCGAGTATTTCACCGATCATTATGCTGTGTGTATCGACGAGCTGACCGCCTTTCCAGACGATGAGCACTCCCATCATGCTCATGATGAGCGTCATCGCCGGGAAGAGGATCGACATCGCGCGGTTGACGAAAATGTAGATCCGCGTGAGGTCTGTGTTCGCTTCGCCGAATCTGTCTTCCTCGTGTTTTTCCGTGTTGAACGCGCGGATGACGAGCAGTCCCTCGAGCCGTTCCTTGACGACGAGATTCAGCCTGTCGAGCTTAGTCTGCATTACTTTGAACTTGGGCATTACTGCAATGAACAGTCCGACCATGATGATCAGAACTGCGACGAGTCCGAGCACTATCGTCCAGGTGAGGTCCGGGCTGGTCCTGATCGCTTTGACCAGCGCGCCGATACCCATGCATGGAGCGAAAATCATGAAGCGCAGCGCCATTACTGTAGTCTGCTGGATGTTCTGCACATCGTTCGTCGACCGCGTTATCAGCGAGGCCGTCGAGAATTCTTCGAGTTCGGCTCGGGAGAATGCAGTAACGCGTCTGAACAGCGCGCTCCTCAGGTCCCGCGACGTTACGGCGCCGACTTTCGCGGCGACACCGTTGGCGGAGATCGAACACACCACCGAGCAGAACGCGACCGCCAGCATCAGTCCGCCTATCTTATAGATGTAGCTCTGGTTCATCAGGATGATGCCCTTGTTGATGATGTCGGACATGTAGCCCGGCAGCGCCAGCTCGCACATGGCCTGTGTGAATAGCAGCACCACGATGATAAGCATCAGCGGTATATATTTTTTGTAATAACTTAAAGTCGTTTTCATTTATCGTCTTCCCTTCTTTCTGTAACGCGGCTGCAGGTGCTTTCAGTCTGTCCGCCGCAGTGACTGCCTGCGTGGTCGCCGAAGTGATCGTTGCCGTGACTGCTGTCCTGGATGCCTGCGTGGTCGCCGCAGTGACCGTTGCCGTGACTGCTGTCCTGGATGCCTGCGTGGTCGCCGCAGTGACCGTTGCCGTGACTGCTGTCCTGGATGCCTGCGTGGTCGCCGCAGGGTCCGCCGCAGTGATCGCCGCCGCACTCGCTGACGAACGGAGGCTTCGGGAGGCCTTCTGCTTCCAGAACATTCATTGCCGCTCTGGTTGTAAGATCCCGGAACATTCTGCGTTCGTCGTCGCTCATCCCTTTTGTAATCATCTCTTCGAAATCGCGCTCGAGTTTTCCGAGCTGCGGAAATACCCGTTTGCCTTTTTCAGTAAGATACAGGCAGTATCCGCGTTTGTCGTTTTCGTTCTGCTCGCGTCGGACATAGCCTTCGCTGATAAGATCTTTCGTGACCTTCGCAATACGTCCCTTGTCGATATGCATGGTCCTTGCGATGTCTTCCTGGCCGCATCCTTCATGTTGTGCAATGGCAAGAAGATAAGGAGGATGACATTTATCTATTCCTGTTTCGTTCATCCTTTTTATGGCGTATCTGTTCGAATATCTGTACAATACCGATAAAGCGCCGAACATGCTGTTATGCATCGATTACCTCCTGAATCGTTTCTATGCTTTCTGCTTGAACAGCCCAAATCATCAATTGGTTGACTTGGCAACTGTTGACTCGACAACCAATATACTCTCATATACAATAGTTGTCAAGTCAACTAATTAAAATAACGTATTACATATTTGTTATCCAATGTTAAGCAACGTTTAAGGAATGGTATGCTATAATAGTAATATCTGTAGGAGGTATCACGATGATATTAGAGAAACAGGAAGACGTTAAAATCGATATCAACAGTCTGCCGCCCGAGTTGAGGGATGTGGCTGATGAGGCGCAGAAGTTTATGCTGACGAGGAATCTATACCACTCGGCTATCAAGGAAGTCAGCACCAAGCTCGAGATCCTTGATGACGAATTCCATGCGAAGATGGACTATAATCCGATCCACCATATGGAATGCAGGGTCAAATCGATCCAGAGCACTTTTGCCAAAATAATGAAGAGGGGCTATCAGTTCAATGACAGGGACATCAGAAAAATAACGGATATTGCGGGCATACGAGTAATATGCAATTATATCGACGATGTTTATACCGTAGAAAAACTGCTTCTGCAGCAGAACGATATTGAACTGGTACAGGAAAAAGACTACATACAGAATCCCAAGGAAAGCGGTTACAGAAGCCTGCACATTATTGTGCTGGTGCCTGTTTTCCAGGCAGAACGCGTGGAAAGAGTTCCGGTGGAAATCCAGATACGCACTATTGCCATGGACACCTGGGCGAGTCTGGAACACGAACTTAGATACAAGAACGACGGAGCGCTCAGCGATAAAGACGCCAACGACCTGAAACTCTGCGCCGCGCACCTTGCCGCAGTAGATATCACAATGATGAGAATACATTCCGGACGCAAGGAACTGAAAGTACCCGATCCGGGCATAGACTATTCAGATCCGAACAGCGGAAAACCTGAAATGCAGCAGGCCTGAAAAGGCCTGCTTTTCTTATATGCAGGCAGTGTCGGGTGTACTCGTTTGAAAGATTGCCGAAATTTGGAAATGAAGAAAATGTGGTGCAAATTTCCCAAAAGACAAAAAACACACCACGTTTTTCAACAGTTGCGGGCCCTCGGCACAGGAAGAAGGCCAGATTTTGCTTTTGAGCAAACGCTCGATCGCTGCAACCCAGTGAATCGTGGTGCAAATTGACAAAAAACAGATATTGACACCAAAATAATAACTTCTGGGCCAGGATAGCCTGTAGTTATGGCCTATAAAGGATTAAGTCCATATACTGGTGTAAATTGAACAATAAAAAAAGAGCCATAGATGCTCTCATTCGGTTAAAATGGAATTACCACATAGCACTTTGAACTGA
>JALCRY010000054.1 GCA_022652985.1 Eubacteriaceae bacterium
CACCTCGGGCGCTTCAGTCAGTTTCGGCGCGACTTCGTCAAAGAACCACTTGTCGCCCTCCTCCTGAGAAACTCCCTCGGGATATCTGAGCATGAACTGCCATCTGTAGTTCGGGCCGTCCTCGACCGTCCGGCCGGCGCCTTTCAGATCGTCTTCCCAGCAGATCGGCACGAAAGCGAATATGAACGGCATGCATTCGTCGCTCCTGGTCGCCCTGGCCTCCTCGCCGCTGAGCATTGCCGCATCGTCCCTGCCGGAATCGACATCGTCAGGCTGCACGTCGGGGATATTGCCCTGCCACTTGAGCACATCCATAGGGAAGTACTCGGTCAGCGTCTTCTTCAGCTGACCCTCGAACTCGTTTATCGTCCAGTAATGTTCGGTGAGCTGCATGCGGACCGTTCCGTAATTCTCACCGCCCGGCGGCGTCGGCAGCGCGTTATAGAACGCGTACTTCGTGCAGTAAGGCTCGAACTGCGAGATACTGTCCGGGATGTGATATCTGTAGAGCCAGTTCTGCAGCTTGACTCTGTACTCCTCTTTAACACAGTCTACATATATTAAACTTCTTGTCGGATGGTACTGCATATTTTTCTCCTTTATGCGGCGCTATTTGTCGTCGCCCGTGTAACGTACGATATATAATCCGTCCATGAACGTGTCGAGGTAGATGAAGCCTCTGTCGTCGACGAGGACATCCTCCGTGATCGCCACCTGCGGACCCGGCACGAGGTCGTGCGTCGGGTTGTCGAAGAGCAGCTTCTCAGGATCAGGCGGCATGAAATACGCGATCTCCTTCGGTACGAACGGGTCGCTCACGTCGTAGATCCTCAGTCCGGCGCCGAAGTGGCAGCAATATACTCTGTCGTCTCTGTGTTCGTATACTTCTCCGTGGATCGCATCGAAAATGTTGTGCGGTCCGAACGGGATCCTGACGCCGTCGACGATATTGAAGTTCGTACCGTGCGTGTAGCCTTCCGGAACTTCCGGATAAGGGAACACCGATACGAGACTCGGATTCGCAGGATCAGTGATCTCGGCGATGCCGATCATGTTCATCGGCTGCGTCACGATCTTTTTGAAAAGTCCGTCCTCCGCTTCATTGCAGAAATACCTCGGCCTCTCGCCCTCGGTCGTTACTACCATGTAAGGTCTGTCTCCGAGCGGCATTATCGAATGGCACGGCGCACCCGCGGCTCCGCCGCCGAACGGAGGATTCATCGGCAGGCAGCCGATCATCCTCGGCGCTGTCTTGTCTTTTACGTCAAGCAGGATCATGCCCTTGTTCGCGTAAGCCATGTATAATATCTCATCCTTGTAGAGGCAGGCGTGCAGGAACGGCGAGTGCAGCGCTTCCGCAGAACCGTATCTTGCCGCGTCGCCGGCCTTGTTGCCCATGAACTGCTCATCGGCCCACCATCTGCCGACTTCCTTCGGAGCCGACGGATCTTCGATATCCACGATCCTCAGTATAAAGCCGTTGAAGTTTTCCGCATTGCCCGTAACGTATACGTATCTTCCGCCCGGATAGCAGAAACGGTGCACGCCCGCGCCGCCTTTGCACTCGAATTTGCCGAGCTCCTGCGGATTTTCCGGATCCTCGAGACTCCATACAGTAATGCCGCCCCAGAAAGGCATTCCCGGTTCTGTTCCGTGGAGCTCCTTCATCGTACCGCCGTGCGCTGTGATCATCAGCCCGTCCGCGATCTGGATCTTCGGCGTCGATGCCGCCTCGTTGCCGTAAGGATTCGGGCCGTCCAGCCACTTCACATTTCTCGGCGATGCCGGCTCGGTCACGTCGATGATATTCCAGCCGTTGTGCCGGAACGATGCTGTATAGATATAATATTTTCCTGCCGGCGTCTTGTACATTGCCATCTGGAATCCCGGTCTGCCGTTGAGATCATCGAACCCGATATATTCGATATTCTTCATCAGCATTTCTTTTCTCTGACTCATAATAATACTCCTTATCTTTTTATCTTTTCCGATATTGATTTCGCTTTTTCTACACTCTGATTATAACAAAACGGAAGACGGGTGATAAATACCGTCTTCCGTATACATTTCATAACCATGCAGTAATGAACGGGCGCGCCTTTTGTCAGATGAATTTCCCGATCGCGGCGGCGTCGGTGTAGCCCTTCGTGTAGAGCTTCGCGAATGCACCGGCATCGCGTGTGAGCGAGCTCACCCCGCAGCTGTCATCCGGGCAGATGAGGAGGCACTTTCCTTCGCGCTCCAGCTCCTGCACCGCCTTGAAATCGTGATTCCATTTTACATACCTCTGCTCAAGAGTCCTGTACACTGCCGGGTACCTGCGCAGGAGATATTTCGCCAGCGGTTTTCCCTTCATCGTTCCCTTCCGGAAACTGCGCGGGCGCGTAACGATGCAGATCAGTTTATCGCATCCGTCTCCGAAAGCCTTCGCGTAAGGGATCGGATCCGAGACCCCGCCGTCGTAATACATTACCCCGTCTATCGGCCACGGCCTGCACACCATCGGCATGCAGCTGCTCGCCTTGATCGGCTCGTAGGCGTTCCTCTTCAGGTCTTCCTTGTGGAAGTAATGCGGCTGCGCCGTTTCCGCGACTGTCGTCACTATGACATGCTGCGCCGGGTTCCGGCAGTACTCGTCGTAATCCAGCGGATTTTCCCCGTCCTCATTTGTGAGCACGGAATAAATATAATCGAGGTCTATGAACGATCCCTTGGTGACGTAATTTTTCGGACCCATATAGTCTGATCTGAAGGCGTACTCCTCGTAGAACGGATAATTCCTTCCGCGCTGATGCGCCAGATACGATACCTGATTGGCCGAACCGGCAGACACTCCGATGCAGTATGGTATCTCTATTCCCTTATCAAGCAGATAATCATAAACACCGGCGGCGTATACTGCTCTCATGCCGCCGCCGGCATCAAGTATTCCCAACATAGTCTTTCCTTCTTCGCAAATATTATTTTTCTCCGCCCGCCTGCAGAAGCATTTTCTTCATCGCGCGGAAAGATCTGGTGCCCGTTTTCCGGCAGACTTCTTCGCCCCCGCTGAATACGATCAGCGTCGGCACCGTTCTGATATTGTACTTACCCGCAGTTTCCGGCAGTGAATCGATATCGGCCGTAAAAACTTTTCCGGCCGTCTCCGCATCTTCCGCAAGCCTGACGACATTCGGCTCCATAACGCGGCACCACCTGCACCACCCCGCGTAAAAATCGACCATTACTGCCCCGGGAGCATTCAGGATCATTTCCGCGAAATTATCGTCTGTAAGTTTTCTCAACGTCATTTTTGCCCTCTCATTTTCGATAGCAGCGTGCTGAACAGCAGGTCAGGTTCGACCGGCTTAGGTACATGCCCGTCCATGCCGGCATCAAGACATTTGCGGACATCTTCGGAAAATGCATCTGCCGTCATCGCGATTATCGGCACTGTCTTTGCATCCGCGCGGTCCAGATTCCGGATCATCTTGGTCGTCTCATATCCGTCCATCACCGGCATGCGGATATCCATGAGCACTGCATCATAATATCCGATCGGCGAGCGGCTGAATTTTTCCAGGCCTATTTCGCCGTTGTCTGCTATTTCAGTAATGACTTTGCATTCATCGAGGATGCTGCCGGCGATTTCCTGATTGAGCGGATGGTCTTCGCAAAGCAGAACATGCCTGCCTGCAAGAGTATCAAGCGCATCTTCGGAGGCTTTTCCGTTTCCGGAAGCTGTTTCAACTTCGTCCGCTGATATTGTATCGTGCTCCAGTCTGACTGTGAAGGCCGTCCCTTCTCCCAGTCTGCTTTGTACGGTAATAGTACCGCCCATGGCATCTACCATTCGCTTCACGATAGCCAGTCCGAGGCCTGTACCTCTTGATTCTGATGTTTCTCTGCGTCCTTCCTGTACGAAAGGCTCGAAAAGCACACTCTGGAATTTCTCGCTCATGCCGATGCCGTTGTCTGATATTATATGCGTTACTGCAATCCTCGATTCTGACAGCTTTTCGTATGTTATCTCATATTTTATCGTGCCGCCTTCCTGAGTATATTTGACTGCATTTGACAGCAGATTGAATATGATCTGGTTGATGCGAAGCTTATCTGCCAGAGGCACACGCTTACTATCATTTTTTTCATCAAGAATGAACCGCTGGTTTTTTGTTCTGCAGAGCGGTTCGATAACAGCGGCAAGATAGGTGTTGAATTCGTCAATAGGATACGGTTCCGGATAAAGCATTATTTCACTCTGCTCAGCCTTGGTCATATCGAGCACATCGTTGATCAGCCCCATAAGGAATTTCGAAGAAGTGTAGATATTTCTGAGGCAGTCCGCCGTCTTCTCCGGATTATCCTGCAGGCCTGCAATATGCGTCATGCCAATAATACCGTTGAGCGGGGTACGCATATCATGACTCATGCGCGACAGGAATTCCGATTTCGCCTCGTTGGCTTCATCCGCCTGATCAAGCGCTTCCCGCAGTCTGTTTTCCTGCTCTATCTGTTTTTGCTGCGCATCGGTAAAATCTGTACGTACTTCTCCTATGATGTTGCTTTCGCTGTCAAGCATTAAATATTCTACCTGCTTCGCGCGCATCCCCGTGCCTTCGTCGACTGAAAATGAACAGATGCAGCGTTCTCCGCGTTCCAGCATATCGACCACATTCTGCAGTTCCATAAATGAATTGCAGAATTCCAGATCCTCCCCGGCGATATATCTGTTATTGTATTCCAATGTCACAGTACTGTAATCCATCCCGCGTTCTATGACCACGTCACCATACATGCCGCGCCCCGAGCGGTACATGATGATCTTGCCTGTATTTCCGTCCGTGCAGCAGACGTAGTCAAACTGGTCGTTTGCCATGGAGACCATAGTCATATCCAGCATCTTTTCTTCAGTGACGTCTCTGACTGTCACAAAGGCAATTATATTGCTGCTGTGCGGTTTTCCGGTAAGCGTCACGACTGCTTCCGCCCACTTGATGCTGCCGTCCTCCTCGCGGTACTGATAGTCCTGCATAAGCGAACGTCTCCCCGCTTCAAATTCATGCTGCAGATGGCTGCGTGAAAAGAAATCCGCACATGCCGCGCGATCGTGCCCGCGCGGCATTGATTTAAGCAGTACTTCGAGCGACCCGTCATACGTCGCCTGCACTGCCGCCCGCGGCAGAGGTTCCGTTCCTCTGACCTCTTCAACAATATTGGCTGAAATGTCAAATCTGCTGGCGGCAATATAACTGCCTGTCAGAGAATCCTGAAATGCTTTTGCGGCGTCATACTGCTCTTCAAGCAGTTTTTCCTGTTCTTTGATATCATCTATATCCGTATACTCAGCATACAGGTATCTGACTCCCCCGAAAACAAAGACATTGAAATTACAGCTGACCCAGATAATGCCGTCTTCCTTTGTCAGCATTCTGAACACTGCGTTGAAAGTATCTTTTTTATCTGCGTTCTCATCAATAATATCTCTCAGGATATCCTTGTCCGCAGGATATATCTTTTCAAAGCCGTCTGTTATCATCAGAACATCTTCCTGCCCGAACCCCGTCATATGAGTAAATTCCTCCGACAGGCGTTCCGGTCTGATCCTTCCGTCGTCCATGATCCTGAACAGCACTGAACTTGAAGGAAGACTTCCTATAGCTTCGACCATTGTCCTTTCGATTTTTATTCTCTGCTGCTCCTCCACTTCCTTTTTCAGGCGTACTTCTTCGGATACATCGCGATACAGTCCGTAAAAAATCTTCCCGTCGTTTCTCTCTTCCCGCAGCGCAACATCAACAGATACCCATATATAATCTCCGGATGCGGTCATAAGTCTGAACTCCGCAACAGAAAACTGACTCTTGTCATAGCCTCTGCGATAATCATCTCTTACTCTCGTAAGATCTTCAGGATGCACGCCGAGAAAAGCATCGCTGAAATATTGTATTACGGATTCTTCCGTGCCGTCGCTGATTTCAGCGGGTTCCTGCACGCCGTCGACAAACCCGAGCAGTATCGGCATCTGCTTATTGGAATACTCGATCAGCAGATGCTCCCTGTCCGGCATGCGGAGCACGCATACCCCGTCGGGAATATAGTCGAGAATATCACGGGCACGCTCGGCTTCACGTTTAAAGCGTTCGGTTTCATTTTTCTGTCGCAGCACTGTGTCCGTAATGTCAGATTCTATCAGAAGTACAGTATCTTTGTTTTCATCAAGATAATAATGCTGGATCTTCCTGTACATGAAAATATCCGGCTGCCCTGTATAATGCCCGCTGACACTCAGCTCGAAATGCCCGCTGGCGTCAAGCTCACGTGTTATCACATCGATCGCGCTGTTTTTTAAATAAAAATCACGGTCCTCTTCCGCGATCCATGTAGCCAGTCCGAACTCGCGCACCTTATCATATTCGATAAGTTTCATATTACCCAGGTTTTCATGGTATTTCGGCAGCAGCCGCGGACTCAGATTCAGGAACTGCATCTTCCGGTCTCCGAGATGGAGCAGGGCAACATAATCATACTCCTCATCGCTTATGATGCGGAATATCTTTTCATTCCTTTTTTCCTCTGTTATATCAACAGAATAAACGATGCCTTCGATATCCGAAGTTTCCGGATTTTCCAGCATATTAATATATGCCCTGACCCAGATGAGTTTCCCGGAATCGTTATATCTCTGAAACTCACTCTGAACAGAAGTATGTCCTGCGCTGAAAGAATCCAGCAGTGCCTGTCTTCTGAATTTCGATTCGAAATCGCGTTTTCCGTTTTCGTCGATTATCTGCGCATATGCCTTGCTGTATACTTCTTCCGCTGTATCCGATGCCAGCGCTTCCGCCAGCTGCGGCGATATGCTGCGTACATCGATACATTCATCTTTTGTCAGATTCAGTTCGAATGTCGACAGCGCGTCCGGATTAGCATGGATCAGCGATTCTATAGATCCTATATATCTCGCTTCTTCTTTTTTCTGCGCAGTAATATCTATGGCGACCCCGTAAGCCTTGACCGGCACTCCGTCTTTATCACTGATAACGGTGTATATCACGCGCTGACAGATATCCGGCCGGTCGTCTCCGGTCATGAGCCGGATATCTACACTGGTGTCTTTTTCTCCGGCCTCGACCCTGCGGTAAAAATCAATGAATTTTGCATGATCTTCTTCCCTGATCCTCGGCAGCAGAGACAGCGGTACATTTTCAATTGTTCTGTCGAAGCCATAAAGTCCGAATATGTTATTGCCGCCGATGATCCGGTGATTTTCGATATCGTACTCCCAGACAAACAGGCCGGCGCCTTCAACCGCAATATCATATTTCTGTTTTGCGTCGCTCAGCTGTTTCTGCAGCGACTTGCTTTCAGTAATATCCTGTACGTACTTTATGACCGCATCACGGCCGCACCAGTTTATACGCTTTCCGCAGAGGTATTCCCATCTGCCGCTTTTTTTATTTTCCCTTTCGGCTGTCAGAGTCTCGCCGAATCTGATGTTTTCAGCGAAGCAGTCAACGCACGGTTCGTCCCTGCCGAAAAAGTACGAATAACACGTACTCCCCTTGATATTACTGCCGTCGGCTTCACAATATTTTCGTGCGGCATTGTTTGCATACAGCATTTCATATGTGTCTGTATCGCTGACGATGGCCATTGTCGTGGAATTATCAACGACCTGCTTGTAGAAATCCGTGTCGCTGTTGCTGCCCCAGTACACGACAAACAGAAGCGGACAGCCGTCTTCTTCACCGCAGTAATTAATGTTTCCCCGTACCCATATGAATCCGTTTTCCCCGTATTTCATCCGCCAGTATTCCGTGACCGTCCCGCGTGTTTCGATGCAGCATCCGACAGCCTCCATAACTGCGGGCAGATCCGCAGGCAATATATATGCAGCCGCATTTTCACAGTGCTGACTGTTGTAATTTTCCTCGGTTATTCCCAGTACAGCGCTTATGCCCGCTGACGAATACAATACAGAAATACGTTCTCCAATGACCTTATACAATACACACTTTTCAGGTATCAGATCAATTATCTGCCTGACCTGTTCTCTATCCAGCTTCATAAGACCACCTGCCTTCAAACCATTCCACGTTCCCGTTACTGACATATTATTTCATTTGATTCTATCATATTTGGATAATTATACAATAATATATCCGGATTCAGAGGCAGAGTTTTACGGCTCACGTTACCTTTACAGTAATTAAATGGCTCGCCGCGAATCCGTCGCTGTTGTACACGACGCATCTGAATTTGTCGCCGCTGCAGCCTTCTTCGGCCTCCCACGACCAGCTCGCTGTGGTAACATTCTCGTCATCGTACATCGCCGCGCGCACCGGCTCGTATCTGAACCATACGTATTTCAGATCTTTTCCGGAAGCCTTCACGGCCAGCGTAACATCCTGTCCGCTTTTCACAGTGACAGTCTCACTTGTCTGATCCACGATCACCGGCGCGTCCGGACCGAATGTCCCGGCCATTTCCCCGAGGACGACATGACTGTCTGCCGATGCCGTCGCGGCCGCCATTACTGCCCAGCGGCACTTCGACGTATAGTTGACGGTCAGCTTCGTGCCCTCGGCCGTGGCTGCTCCGGTGAAGCATTCAATGAACGAATTGTTTTCCTCACCGTCCGGGAAACGGAGATCGTTGAGTGTGACCGTGCCGGAAATGTTCGCGCAGTTGTAGAATATCCCCGAGACATCCCTGGCTTTCAGCGGTATATTCGGCGCGGTCTTAAGAGCGGTGCATTCCGAAAAAGTGCAGCACATATCTTTGACTGTATCCGGCAGCACCGGCATGGACGTCAGACTTTTACAGCCGGAAAACGCAAAATCCATATGCAGCGTTTTTTTCGGTATCGATGATACTGACACCAGTTTTGGACAGTTTTCGAAAGTGCCCGTCATATCCGTGACGCTGTCCGGCAGCGGAGGCGCAGTCGTAATCGCAGTTCCCGAGAAAGCGTACGAGATGTTTTTCACGCCCGCAGGAACGTTCTCCGCGGTCTTAAGTCTCTTGCAGCCGCAGTATGTATACGACATTTTCCTGACTGTCTTCGGCGTCTGCGGGGCTTTCGCGAGCCTGCTGCAGCCCTTGAACCAGTAGGACATATCCGCTGGTTTTACAGTTTTGGCGATCGTGACCGTTTTCACCTTGCTGCAGTAATCCGCCGTTCCCCGCCCGGTCCACGGCGCTGGATACGCTGCGCTGAAGACAGCCGTGTTTCCCGACCCCGTGATCTTCAGCTTTCCGTTGGAATAGAGCGTGGCTTTGACGCCCCGGCCGGCCGTCGACTGCCGGTAAAACGTCCCGCCGCTGCCGCCGATATTCCACGATTTCACGACATGCACGCAGGAGGACGCATCTGTCCCCGCAGTGCAGGAAGGCACAACTGCCCCGGATGCGCCCAAAGGCTGCAGAACACCTGTCATCATTACTGCCATGAACAGCGCGGTAAATACCGCCGCTGTCTTTTTAATTTTCATCTTTGTCATAAATATCCCGCCTCTCCGCGGCCCCTCGCCCGCCTTTACTTCTAATTATAATGATATGCCGGTCATTGTATATCGATTTTTTATAATTGCCAAAACTCAAAAATGCGCTGCTGACCGGACAGACGATCCATGCCGAAGGCGGAATGTTCATGTACTTTTAATGATACCTGAGGCGCTGCCTCTAACAAAAATATTTTGAACAAAACAAAAACCGAAAGCCCCGAAAAAGAGGGTTTTCGGTTTTTTTCCGGAAAAGCCATTTATGCCCGGGTACTTCCGGAATCATTGATACATTGCAGCAGCGTTTCGTACATTTTCATCGGCTCGACGGGTTTTGTGATGTAGGCGTTCATACCTGCTTCCCTGGCTTCCTGGATGCTTTCTTCAAATGCATCCGCCGTCATGGCGATGATCGGCACCGTAACCGCATCGGCACGATTCAGCGCGCGGATCCGCCTGGTCGCTTCCAGTCCGTCCATCTCCGGCATGCGTATATCCATCAGCAGCATATCATAATATCCTTCCGGAGAAGCAGTAAATTTTTTCAGGCCGAGCGAGCCGTTTTCCGCAGTTTCCACAAGCAGCCCTTTTTCTTTCAGCAGCATAGAGGCAATTTCGGTATTCATAATATTATCCTCAAGCAGCAGGATACGCCGGCCCTGCAGCGCTTCTATGTTTTTCTCTTTCGGCTTTTCCTCCGGTCCGCCATGAAGTTTTGTCACCGGAAGCGTGACTTCCCATCGCGTCCCTTCCCGCAGGCGGCTTTTTACGCAGATCGTTCCGCCGAGAAGATCAACATATTTTTTTACTATCGAGAGGCCAAGGCCGGTGCCCGGCATCCGCACAGACTCCGATCGTTTTTCCTGCGAGAACGGCTCATACATATGCTTGAGAAATTCTTCGCTCATACCCAGGCCGGTATCTTCAACGATGAAACTGCAGGTTCCTTTTTCGTTGCTACTTGAAGAGCAATACGGTGTTACCATGACCGTCCCGCCGGAATGCGTAAATTTTATCGCATTGGATATCAGGTTCAGGGCAATCTTGTTTATCTTTAATCTGTCTGCCCACACAGGTTCATTACGGTAATCCTTATCTTGGTCAAATTTTATATAAGAATAGAAATCCGTAAAACGTGAGCGGATGTCTCCATCCAGGGAATGATGCCCGTTGTAGTCCTTCTCTATTTGCGAAAGCTTGTAGAGAACCACGGCATCCAAAGACTCAAAGTTCTTGTAAAATGCCGTCCTGGACACTCCGGCTAAAGCGCAGACCTGCGAAACCGTGATCTTGCGGTAAGGCACTGTTTTCAGCAGCTTCATGAGTGCAAAGCAAATCTGTGTCTTTGACTTTTTCATGGCGCTTTTATTATTAATCGTATTCATATTTGATTTCCCTCACACTCATTCGGGCAACGAAATCATAATAATACATCAATGTCAAATATTTATAGTATCCACGCCAAGGGTTTACAAGTGAAAACTCATGGAGCAAAAGAGTCCAATAAAGAAAATGCCGATGCCTTGAAAATTCAGGGCTCTCGGCATTTTTTCTGGTGTCCCCGGGCGGATTCGAACCGCCGGCCTACCGCTTAGGAGGCGGTCGCTCTATCCAGCTGAGCTACGGAGACTCATTGCGCGACATAATCGCGAAGATTATAGTATCACATCAGCACTTTATTTGCAAGGGCCGGCGTACCGCCGGCGGCGTGGAACATATCTGAAACCCCTCCCAGGTGCCTTTTCAAAAAGTTCACAACGGAACTGCGGCAGTGATGCGGACAGGCACATCAGATCGCATCATCTCCCTCTGGCCGGTCAGGCTCTTCTGTCCGACCACACAGCCAGATCATGCTGCCAGCCATGCAGCCCCGGAAAGACTGCAAAACAAGAATTTATCGTGATTTTTCTGTGAAGTATCTCACGCAAATCCTTGTATTCATATTCTAAAAATGCTATAATTCTTTGGTAGTTTTCTATGAATGCGCGCCTGACCGGGCAGAATTTTTCATAAGAAACTCAGGTTTAATATGGGACAGGAGGAATCAAAAATGGCAGACAATTATCAGGGCTATGTCAGTCCTTTTTCGGAGAGATATCCGAGCAAAGAGATGAAGTATCTCTTTTCACCGGAGAAGAAGTTTACGACCTGGAGGAAACTCTGGATCGCGCTCGCGGAATCCGAGAAAGAACTGGGACTCGACATTACTGATGAACAGATAGATGAACTGAAAGCGCATGTCGATGACATCAATTATGATGTAGCCAAAGAGAGAGAAAAAATTGTGAGACATGATGTCATGTCACACGTTTACGCATACGGGCAGCAGTGTCCGAAGGCTAAGGGTATAATCCACCTCGGCGCGACTTCGTGCTATGTCGGGGACAATACCGATCTTATTATCCTTAAGGAAGGACTCGACATCGTCAAGGCGAAGCTCGTGAACGTTATCGCGCAGCTCGCGAAGTTCGCGGAGGAATACAAGGATCTTCCGACACTCGGGTTCACGCATTTCCAGGCGGCGCAGCCGACAACGGTCGGCAAGCGCGCGACGCTGTGGATGAACGAACTGGTCATGGATCTCGAAGATCTTGAGCATCTTCAGAGCACTATCAAGCTTCTCGGATCAAAGGGCACTACCGGCACCCAGGCGACATTCCTGGAGCTGTTCGGCGGCGACTATTCCAAAGTAAAACAGCTCGACGGACTCATTGCCAAAAAGATGGGATACGAGGCCTGCTACCCGGTTTCGGGACAGACCTATTCCAGAAAAGTAGATACCAGAGTTCTGGATGTCCTCGCGGGCATCGCTCAGAGCGCACATAAATTCTCGAACGATATCAGACTGCTGCAGAATCTGAAGGAGATCGAGGAACCGTTCGAAAAGACACAGATCGGCTCGTCTGCGATGGCGTACAAGCGCAATCCTATGAGAAGCGAGCGTATGGCCAGCCTGTCGAGATACCTTATCTGCGACTCGCTGAATCCGGCTATTACTGCGGCGACACAGTGGTTCGAGAGGACGCTCGATGACTCGGCAAACAAGAGAGTCAGCATTTCAGAAGGCTTCCTGGCCTGCGACAGCATCCTCGAACTGTATCTGAACATTTCGTCGGGTCTCGTCGTTTATCCGAAGGTAATACATTCGAGACTGATGAGCGAGCTTCCGTTCATGGCGACTGAGATCATCCTTATGGACGCCGTGGAAGCGGGCGGAGACAGGCAGGAACTGCACGAAAAGATCAGAGTGCATTCGATGGCTGCAGGAAAACGCGTAAAGGAAGAAGGAGCCGACAACGACCTTATCGACAGGATCGCGGAGGACCCTGCATTCCCGCAGACGAAGGAAGAGATCATGAAGCTCATGAAGCCTGAGAACTTCGTGGGATGTGCGCCTCAGCAGACTGAGGATTACCTGAACGACGTGATCAGACCGATCCTTGACGCGAACAGAGAACTTATCGGCATGACAGCCGAAATCAATGTATAATACACATTTGCATTACTGCAGTGGGAGCGCGGCGACGCGTGAGTAAGCAGAACAGTTGATTCCATATACAGGCGAAAGGAAGTAATAGCTATGGTAAAAGCAGTAGTAGGAGCAAATTGGGGAGACGAAGGAAAAGGAAAAATCACTGACATGCTTGCGGAGAAGGCGGATGTCGTATGCAGGTTCCAGGGAGGCGCGAATGCGGGCCACACGATCAAGAACAGCTACGGCAAGTTCGCTCTTCATCTGCTTCCGTCAGGAGTATGCTGCCCGAACGTCACGAACGTTCTCGGCAACGGAGTCGCTCTCGATATAGACAAGTTTATTAACGAGCTGGCTGATGTTGAAAGCAAGGGAGTGCCTGCACCGAAGATCATTGTTTCGGACAGGGCGCAGGTAATGATGCCTTATCATGTCCTGCTGGACACTTACGAAGAAGACAGACTGGCGGGAAGATCGTACGGATCGACGAAGTCGGGCATTGCACCGTGCTTCTCGGACAAATATGCGAAGATCGGTTTCCAGGTGAACGAGCTTTTCCTGCCTGATGACGAACTCATGGCCAAGGTCAGGAATGTATGCGAACTTAAAAACGTGATGCTTGAGCATCTTTATCATAAACCGCTGCTCGTGCCGGAAGAACTCTTCCAGACGTGCAGGGAGCTCGGCGAAAAAATCAAGCCGTATCTGGCTGACACGGCATTGTTCCTCCACGAGGCGCTTGATGCCGGCAAGGAGATCGTTGTCGAAGGTCAGCTCGGAACTCTGAAGGATACGGATCATGGCATCTACCCTATGGTAACATCGTCATCGACTCTCGCGGGTTATTCGACGATCGGTGCAGGAATACCGCCTTATGCGATCAAGGACATTATCACAGTAGCAAAGGCTTATTCCAGCGCAGTAGGCGGCGGCGCATTCGTCAGCGAACTCTTCGGCGACGAGGCTGAGGAACTCAGAAGACGCGGCGGAGACGGCGGCGAGTACGGCGCGACTACACACAGACCGAGAAGAGTCGGCTGGTTCGATGCAGTTGCCACAAAGTACGGCTGCATGATGCAGGGCGCAACGCAGGTTGCTCTGACAGTCCTCGATCCTCTCGGGTATCTCGATGAGATCCCTATGTGCGTAGCATACGAACTCAACGGGAAAGAGATCACCAACTTCCCGCATTCGACAGATCTTTACAAGGCAAAACCGGTCCTGAAAAAAATGCCGGGATGGAAATGCGACATTACAGGCATTCGTGAATTCGACAAACTGCCGAAGGAAACGCAGGACTATGTAAATGAAATAGAAAAACTTATCGGCTTCCCTATCACGATGGTTTCCAACGGACCGGCACGTGAAGATATAATCCACAGGACGCCGCAGATTTAAGGAGGGTATCATATGAAAACCAGGGATAGAATAAAGCAGGCTGCCATCGAGATGTTCAACGATAAGGGTGCGACGAACGTCAGTACTGTACAGCTTTCGGAATATCTCAAAATAAGCCCGGGAAATCTTTATTATTACTTTGATAATAAAGAGCACCTGATCAGATCGATCTGGACGGAGAACATCATCCCGAATACGGACATGCTGTTTTTCCGTGAGGATTTCGGCCATTCCGAAAACGGGATCCTGAATTTCTTCGAGGACTATTCAAGGGCGATCTACAAGTACAGATTCTACTATTCGGAGCCTTATGCGCTGCTGAAGAACGATCCTGAAATGCTGGATCTCTACAGACCGAGATGTGAAAAACTTATCGGCCAGCTGAGAGTAGTTTTCGAAAACTGGATCGAAACAGGCATCATGGAGCAGACCGATGAAGCAACAAAGAAGTTCATGGCAGACAACATCTGGACCGTTGGCCAGACCTGGCCTAACTTCTTCAGCCTTGTAGGCGGCATCACCGATCCTGAGGACATCAATCACGAAGCCGTGATCCATTCCTATTCGATCATCGCGCCGCAGCTCACAAAGCCTGCCCGCGAAAGGATGCTGGTACTGCTGGAAAAGAAAGGCATTACCAAGAACTACGACATCGAGACATTCACTCTCGACGCCGAATAGAAAACCGGAACTTAAAAAGGCTCTGACGCATAAACTGCGCCGGAGCCTTTTTCTTATATATCTTCCTCAGTCTCGATCTCCCGGATCTTCGCTTTCAGCCTGTCATCGCCCGATATCCTGACCCTGACGAACCGTTTGTCTATCGCGGCGAAGTCCGCGCCCGATTCGGTTATCACGTGATGCTTCATAAATATTTCGTAAAGATCAACATCTTTTTTCGTTTCCAGGAGCATTATAGGAGTTGTAAGATCCGTATGCGCCGGAATAAGCTTCGTCAGCGAAGCGAGCAGCTCGCCTTTGTTCTCCGCTATTTTCACCAGCGAATCGCGCACATGCTGCGTATCGTCCAGAGCCATGGCCACAGTACGGTAAGCGAACTCGTTCAGCGACATTTCAAAACAGGCCCGGGAGAAAACATCCGCCGCCGCCCTGTCCATCATCGCGTAGCCCGCGCGCAGTCCCGCCAGACCGAACCCCTTGGAAAACGACTTTACAACAATGAGGTTCCTGTATTTTTCCAGCAGACTCGACGCCGAATTCGCGATTTCCATGAACTCGCCGTACGCTTCGTCAACGATGAGCGGAATGTCCAGT
>JALCRY010000055.1 GCA_022652985.1 Eubacteriaceae bacterium
GGATCATGATATAGACACGATATTCATCGACGGGATCTTGAAGCATGCAGATGTTTCATTAGGCAATTTGCCTGTATTCATAGACAGACTGAAGAAGATTTCTGCGATGTTCGAAATCGAATTCGTGGTAAGTCTCTCTGCAGAAAAAGAAGAGATGATCGGCGTTGATTTTACAGACTGTGAAATCTTAAACTAGTCATCGGCAGGCATGTGTTGACATGAATGATTCAGGACGCCATTTTGGCGTCCTGTTCTATAGACGGAACAATTTATTACGGAGCAGGACATGAACGAAAAATACACAGCAGAAGGAATCAGAGATATTTTCAGAAAGCGTCCGCCGGGGGCCGTCGGGAAATATCATTTCTTTTCAGTGCTGATACCGCTAGTCGAATCGGGCGGAGAACTGAATCTGCTTTATGAAGTGAGAGCCAGGGATCTGGACAGGCAGCCGGGCGAGGTCTGCTTCCCCGGAGGAATGATAGAAGAAGGGGAGACGCCGCTGCAGGCGGCGGTCCGCGAAACGCGCGAGGAGCTTGGAGTTCCGAGGCGCGCAATTGAAATATACGGCAAGACCGATACTCTATATGCACCGGCCATGTTTGCGATGTACTGTTATGTGGGGAAGCTAGATATCAGCGATATGAATATCGGCAGGGATGAAGTCGAAAAGACATTTCTGGTGCCGATCTCGTGGCTCATGGAGCATCCGCCGGAAATACATTACACCGATCTTATTCAGGAAGCGGCCGATAATTTTCCTTATGAAAAAGTCAATTCGCCTGGATCATACAAGTGGCGGAGAGGCAAGGTACCTGTACCGATCTACGGAAACAGCGGGGAGCCGATATGGGGGCTGACCGGACGCATTACCAATAATTTCATAAAAATACTCAAGGGGGAGAAGTAATGATATTCAAGATCGCATTATGTCAGATGCCGGGCGTCGAAGATAAAAATAAAAATATGGAAACAGCGGAGAAAATGGTCCGCGAGGCCGCGGAAAACGGCGCGGAAATTATTTCTCTGCCGGAAATATGGCCGTGTCTGTATTCGAGAAGATACTTCCGGGCCAACGCCGAGACAGAGGACGGTCCTCTTGTTCAGGCGATGTCACGCTGGGCAAAAGAGAACGGCATATATCTTGTCGGGGGAAGCATCCCGCTCCTGCGCGGAGATGACATGTACAACACCTGTTTTGTTTTCAGCCGCGAAGGCGAGATCATAGCAGTGCACGACAAGGCGCACATGTTCGACATAGCTATCAGGGGCGGCATCACTTTCAAAGAATCGGATTCGTTTACCCAGGGCGACAGCACGACTACTTTTGAAACGGAATACGGTACGATGGGCGTGGAAATCTGCTTTGACGTGAGATTTCCGGAGCTCGCCAGAAAGACAGCGCTCGAGGGGGCGAAGGTCATATTCCTGCCTGCCGCGTTCAACATGACGACAGGACCGGCGCACTGGCAGCTTTCGATGAGAGCAAGAGCGCTGGATAATCAGGTGTATTTCGCAGCCTGCAGTCCGGCAAGGGATGAAAACGGACCGTATGTTGCCTACGGGCATTCGCTCGTAGCATCGCCGTGGGGGGACGTGAAAGCCGAAGCGGATGAAAAACCGCAGATAGTTTACTGTGACATCGATACCGACTACGAGGAAGATATCAGGCAGCAGCTTCCGCTTCTCAGACAGAGAAGACCGGAATTGTATTGATCGTATGGTTTGATACCGTATGGGTTTTCATTCAGCCTGCAATACGGTATAATCATACTAGAGGTGAAGAGTGATGTTTGTTTGGGTGAAAAGAATAATGGCTGTGGTGCTGGCAGCAGCGTTGGCATTGGCGATGACATCGTGCACAAAGCCGGAGAATAAAGTTGTAAAAAGCAATCCGAAAGTTATATTCGTAACTGATGTCGGAGGACTTGGAGACCAGTCGTTCAACGACGCTATCTGGACAGCCTGCGAAGATGCATCGGACGAGTACGGCGCGGATGTCAGATGCCTGGAATCGAATACCGGAAGCGAAGTAAGAAGCAATACCGAGGACGCATCGAACGATGAGCCCGTTGTTGTGATCACCTGCGGAAAAAACGGCGCCAGAGCAGTTAAGCGCATAGCGAAGGATCACCCGGATATAAATTATGTAGTGATAGATTATACAGTAGATCAGCCGAATGTTGCGAGCATATGTTTCAGAGAGCAGGAAGGTTCGTTCCTGGCCGGCGTGGCTGCGGCAATGAAGACGGAGACCAACGAGGTCGGTTTTGTCGGCGGGATCAATTCATCGTCGATGCGCAGATTTTATTACGGATTCCGCGCAGGTGTGAAAACGGCGGATAAGGACGTGAAAGTAGTGAAGACTTTCACCGGTTCGTACAACAGCAGGATCGACGGAATGAGCGCGGCCAAGAAGCTTTATGCGCAGGGCGCGGATGTAATATTTACGGCGTCGGGATTAGATAACACAGGCGTTATCAAGTATGCCGGACTCAAGAATTTCTGGGTCATAGGATCGGATAAGGATCAGTCTGGTCTCGATTCCAATCACGTTATGTGCTCAATGACGAAGAACCTTTCAGTGGCGGTCGACAGTCAGGTCAAAGCCGCGGTCAAGGGACGCTTCAAAGCGGGGACAGTCGAGTACGGACTCAAGGAAAAGGGCGTAGCGCTCAGCGACAAGGCCGGGAATCTGAACGATGATGAAGAAGAAGCGGTCGAGGCATGGGAGCATGCTATTGTCAAAGGGCAGTTCACGGTCCCGTACAGCAAGTCAACTTATGCTGATTTTAAAATACCAAAATTGAAGTGATCGGGATATGAGTTTTTTACCAATTAATAAAAACGATATGGAAGAAAGAGGATGGACCGAAGCGGATTTTGTGCTGGTCACGGGAGACGCCTACACAGACCATCCTTCTTTTGGTACAGCCATAATAAGCAGAGTCCTGGAAAGATTCGGGTACAGGGTGTGCATCCTGCCGCAGCCGGACTGGAAATCGTGCGATGATTTCAGGCGCTTCGGGAAGCCGCGCCTGGGTTTTCTGATCAATTCAGGGAACGTAGATTCCATGGTAAATAATTATTCTGTGTTCAAGAGGCGCAGGAAGACAGACAGGTATTCTGCGGGAGGCCGTGCAGGCATGAGACCTGACAGAGCTGTGACTGTATACTGCAACAGAGCGAGAGAAGCATACCACGATGTACCGATAATCATCGGCGGACTTGAAGCCAGCCTGAGACGCCTCGGACATTATGATTACTGGGATGATAAAGTAAGAAGATCTATACTGCTTGACAGCCGCGCCGATATCCTTATATACGGCATGGGCGAGAAGGCGGTCGTCGAGATCGCAGAGGCCCTCGATTCGGGGATCGATGTGCATGATATCGGCTGGATCAGAGGCACATGCGTAACAGCGAGAGAAGCAGAAGATGACGGGGAGACAATATTCCTGCCGCCTTTTGATGCAGTCAGAGATGACAGGGACGAATACTGCCGGTCATTCATGATACAGTACAGGAGTCACGACAGCATTACTGCCAAAAGGCTCGTTGAGAAGTACGGCGAGCACTTGTTTGTCGTGCAGAATCCGCCGCAGCCGCCGCTGGAACGCGATGAGCTGGACGATGTGTACGACCTTCCGTACGAGAGAAATTACCATCCGATATATGAAAAGGACGGCGGAGTGCCGGCTATAGATGAAGTGAAATTCAGCATCGTGAGCAACAGAGGATGCTTCGGCGGCTGTGCTTTCTGTGCATTGACATATCACCAGGGAAGACAGGTCAGGAGCCGCAGCCGGGAATCGATAGTAAAAGAGGCGAAGCTGCTGACGGAGATGCCGGATTTCAAGGGTTATATTCACGATGTCGGAGGGCCGACGGCTAATTTCCATAACCCGGCGTGTAAAAAGCAGCTTAAATACGGAGTTTGCAGCGACAAAGACTGCATGTATCCGCGGCCGTGCAGCAGCATGACGATCGATCATACGGAATACCTCGATGTTCTCCGTGCAGTAAGGTCGCTTCCGGGTGTCAAGAAGGTCTTCATCAGGTCGGGCGTCCGTTTCGATTATGTGATGGCGGATAAGGACAGGTCGTTTATGGAAGAGCTGTGTAAATACCATGTAAGCGGTACTCTGAAAGTCGCGCCGGAACATGTCGTGCCGGAGGTCCTGGCATATATGAGAAAGCCGGATATTTCCGTTTTTGAGCAGTTTTCCCGGGAATTTTTCAGGATAAACGATAAAATAGGAAAGAAGCAGTACATGATCCCGTATCTGATTTCGTCGCATCCGGGCTGTACGCTGAACGATGCGGTCGAACTGGCGCTGTATCTCAAAAAATCGGGATTCGTGCCGGACCAGGTGCAGGATTTTTATCCGACGCCGGGCACACTGGCAACGACGATGTATTATACGGAAAAAGATCCGTTCACGATGAAAGACGTTTATGTCGCTAAGGATCTCAGAGAGAAAAAGTATCAGAGGGCGCTGATGCATTTCAAGAAGCCGGAAAACCGCGAAACAGTTATCGAGGCGCTGAAGGCTGCCGGAAGGGAGGACCTCATAGATGAGCTTGCTTACAGAGCTCCCCGGAATAGTAAAGGGAAGCAGAAAAAAATACGAAAAGGCCAAAGCCGGTGATTTCCGGGTCTCTGATATTTTCGGCAGGGGAGGCAATATCCTGGCCTTCGGCGATAATGCGAAATTTATGAAGTACCTGCTGAAGAACAGAGATCTGGAGGGGACAATCAAACTGATTTATGTGGATCCGCCGTTTTTTTCGAAAGCGGATTATTCGGCGAGCATCAAGCTCGAGTCAGAGGCGATGGACGACATCCCGACGATCAGGACTTCTGCCTATAACGACAAGTGGCAGGAAGGCATGGCGGAATATCTCGGAAATCTGACGTTCAGGCTGATGCTGATGAAGGATCTGCTGGCTGATGACGGATGCATCTGGGTGCATCTCGACTGGCATGCGGTCCATTATGTCAAGGTAATAATGGACGAGGTTTTCGGCGAGAAAAATTTCGTGAATGAGATCATATGGCAATATAAATCCGGCGGTTCGGGTAAGCGGCATTTTTCGCGAAAACACGACACGCTTCTTTTTTATGCCAAGACCGGAGCGTATACGCTGGACCCCGGGACTGAAAAATCATACAACCGGGGCTTCAAGCCTTACCGCTTCAAAAATGTGAAGGAATATAAGGATGAGCTTGGCTGGTATACGATGGTAAATGTAAAGGATGTCTGGCGCATCGACATGGTCGGCAGGACTGCCGGAGAGCGGACCGGATATGCGACGCAGAAACCGGAGGCGCTCCTTACGCGCATCATCGAAAGCTGCACAGCGGAAGGCGATCTCTGCGCTGATTTTTTCTGCGGGTCGGCCACGATGCCTGCGGTCTGTGAGAAGACCGGCAGGAAGTGGATCGCCTGCGACGAGGGTGCCCTGGCGATAGCGGCATCACAGAAGCGCCTTTCCGATGCGGATTTCACGATACTCACTGACGATGAAAAACTCCGGGGGAAAAGCGGAAGACTCGAATGTGCCGTTGACATTACTGCGGCGGGAGTCAGCGACAGCAGCATCGCGGAAATAAAAATCATTGATTATGCACCGCCGATGAGGAGCCTGCCTCTTGGCAGGGAGATGAAAGATGTGGTCAGAGATGTCAAAGCGAAGGATCCGCTTCAGCTGATCGATTTCTGGAGTGTGGATTTCAGCTATGACGGCGCGGTGCACAGACCCGACAAGTGCTTCTGCAAGGGCAAGGGCGTTATTGAAACAAAATGCAGCAGGATAATCCGCGAGCAGGGCAGCATCAGTATACGCGCAATAGATATTTTCGGCAATGTGACGGAAAAGATAGTTGAATTATAGTGCGGCGATAGTATAATAATGCAACGGGTCTAAATAAAATGAAACAGGAGAGTAACGCGTATGACGGATATAAATTATACAGGAAAAGAGAAACAGCCTAAATCGAAGGTGAAACATTTTCTGATAGATATGCTTTTCTGCATGGGATCGTGCGCTGTCGGAGCGGCGGCCATACAGTATATCATGATACCGTGCGGGCTGACAACGGGCGGCGTGACGGGTATCGTAAGAATAGTGATGAAGCTTACGGGCATGGATTTCTCGCTTTTATACTATATTTTCTCGGGAGTCATTGTGCTGATAACGTGGCTGACTCTGGGGTTCAAACAGGTCAGGCGGGTGCTGATAATGTTTGTGATGTTCCCGGCGTTCACCTGGATATTCGGACATTTTGATATCCAGCTGATAAGCGGCGGCGATAAACTTCTCGGAGCGATATTCTACGGGATATTCTCGGGGATCAGCTCATCGCTGATTTTCTACCGGGGCTATACGTATGCAGGAACGGACGGCCTGGCGAAAGTCATCCGTAAAAAGTGGCTGCCGCAGATGGCGCAGAGCAAGATCATGGTCGCGCTGGATGTTATAGTAATATTCGCTTCGGCCTTTATTTACGGGACGGAGATCGCGCTGTATGCGATCATCAATGAGCTGGTAATATCTGAGACCATCAATGTGGTGCTTTACGGCTTCTCGTCGAAGATAGTGCAGCTGCAGATCATTACCGAGAAACCGGACAGGATCGAGCATTTCATTATCAACAATCTGCACCGGGGGCTTTCCATGCATGATGTCATGGGAGGATATACCCATCAGATAAGGACGGAGTTCAGACTTCTGTGCTCGCCGCGGGAGAGCCTGGATCTGAAGAAAGAACTGATAGAACTGGATCCTGACGCCTTTGTGACGATCATCAGAGTCGACGGTGTCTGGGGTGCAGGAAAGGGATTCTCGAAGATAACGGATGAAGAAGCCGACCAGTAGCGGGCCGGCAAAAACGGACAATATAAAACCCCTTTCAGTCTGACCGGTGCGGCCGGACTGTCAGGGGTCGTTTTATGTTCCCGATTATTCTGCAGGATTGAAATCGTTCGTGTATTCGCCTTCCATTCTGTCAGCGATCAGACCTTTTTCGCACATGAAGTCGGCAAATTTTGCCCAGTGCATGTGGTTGATCTTGCCCCAGTCGCCGTTTCCGTCCAGAAGGATCTCGGACATATGGACAAGACCGTCGGCTACGACAGCTCTTCCGCCTGCCTGCGGTATGTATTTCTCAACATAGTCAGCAGACTGTCTCGGGTGAACGGCGATATCTTTGTAAGCCGTTGAAAGCGATTCGATGAGTGTTCTGAGAGTTTCAGGCCTCTCTTCGATGAATTTGCCGGAAGCCGCTATGCACGGCGCTGCAAAATCGAAGATGTGAGCCACATCATGCTCCATATTGAAGTAGTTGTATTCGAGACCGGCATCTTTGAGAACAGAAAGCTCCCATGCGCCGTATACCCAGGCGGCATCCGCATCATTGCCCAGGACCTTTGCTATGTCGGCCGTATCGGCATCCACGACATTGACTTTGCTGTAATCTCCGCGTCCGGCCTGGAGGCAGAACTCCATAAGCGTATCGAACCATGGCGCATCGAGCTTTGCCAGACGCTTGCCTTCGAGATCCTTTGGACCTTCGATACCGGCTGATTTGAGCGATACTATGCCGGAGTCGCACTGCTGGAATATCCTGGCAACGGCAGTAATGTCTTTTCCGTTGTTTTTCATCGTGAGGATGTCAGGCTCCGAAGCAATCAGTATATCGGCATCGCCGGCTTCACCGGATCCGTTTGCCGAACCTTCTATTTCGACATCGAGACCTGCATCTTTGAACAGTCCCTTGGAATCTGCAAGGAAGAACCCTGCGTGATTATTGTTCGGGTACCAGTCGAGTACCACTTTGACTTTTTCCATTTTGTTAAAACCTCCTCGTATTTACTACTATCATAACACTTTATAATCGTTTTTCATATTTACAGCCAGTTCCTTATGTTGAAATGATGGCTGCATTTCGGGCAGACTACAGGAAATTTTCCGGCTTTTCGCGGGAAACGAAGCGTTGCATGGCAGTTCGGGCATGTGTGATACACATGCGTCCGGAAATCCGTGAACCTGCTCCAGGCCTTCGTGAAACGATAATTTTCCTGCTGCCTTTTATATATATTCCTCGAGAAAACCCTGAAGAACATATATATGAGCAGAGCATTGCCTATCCAGTAAATGATCCTGAGCTGAAAAATCATTCCCGGGATCATGATGATAACGTATGCGATCAGAAGCGCATAATATAATTTGTCGAGGCCGTAGCGTCCGTACATGAATCTTGCCAGCGACATTCTCCAGTTTCTCATAGTATTTTCATCTCCTACACGTTAGGTTGTATACACAACTATCCATTTTACATTCATTTGAAACAATTGTAAACTTTCAAGCTTAAAAAAACCTATGTATCAAAGGGAAATGCAGTTATAATATTAAGGACAACAGGCAAAAGGAGAATGATAAATGGTAAAAGATCAGAAAACGATGTGGGATAAACTCTGCGGGGCGCTGGATCCGGACGGCTTCGATATGAGGAACAGCTTCAACGGCAGGCTCGAACCGCATCCTGTCGGATGCTCGCTGGAGGAAATGACATCGGAAATAGAATACCCGATACTGGAGTGGGAGCTCAACCAGGCAGGGCAGGTGCACGGAGGGATACTCTGCACGATGTTCGACATATCGGCAGGGTCGCTTGCGAAAATCGTCAACGAGCTCGAGTTTAATCCTACGGTGAGTCTGAACGTGAGATTCATAAGGCCGGCCATGCACGGAGATACGGCAGTGATCAAAACAGTGATCGAATCGAACGGGCGTACGCTTGTAAATATGAGCGGAAGGGCTTTCAGCAAAAACAGCGGCAAACTGCTGGCGACGGCAGCCGTAACATTCATAAATACAGACAACAGGAGGAACCAATGAAAATGCTCGTTGTAAGCGATACGCACCGCTTTACAGACAGAACGGAAGAAGTGTACAGAAGCCTGGAAGGGATCGACCTGCTGGTGCATCTCGGTGATCACCGCGCTGATGCCGAAAAAATAGGCAGCGATCTCGGCGTGCCGTATATTGCCGTAAGGGGCAACTGCGACGGCGCCATGTCGAAGGAAGAGTCGGAAACAGTGCTCGACACTGACTTCGGCCCGATACTTCTCACGCACGGGCACATGTACGGCGTTTATTACGACCCGATGAAGCTGCTTTACACATGTCAGGAGCGAGGCTATAGAGCCGCGTTCTTCGGTCATACGCATCAGGCCTTTACTACAGTAATGGACGGGGTCAGACTGATGAACCCCGGCAGTCTCACAAACCCGCGCGACGGAAGCAGCGGATCGTACGGCATTGCCACAGCAGAAAAAGACTCGCTCGAATGTACGATACATTACTACGGTGAGAAGACCGCGCCGAAAAAGAAGGCGAGGGGAGGATTCCTCCGCGGCATCATGAATTACAGCGACGGACAATAGAACAAAAAAAGACAAGAGCCCTGCCGGCGCACTGCGTCAGCGGGGCTTTTATCTGTATGTATCCTATAACATTGGAAGCTATTTTAAGTTGTTCGTTACTTTCTGGATCGCCCTGATCTTCAGAGGCAGCGAGAAGAGGTTGATGAAACCTTCCGCGTCAGCCTGAGTGTAGACGTCATCCTTGCCGAATGTAGCGAACGCTTCGCTGTAGAGCGAATACGGCGACTTGGAGGCGACAGGAATAGCCTGGCCCTTGTAGAGCTTGAGCTTTACAGTGCCCGTTACTGTTTCCTGAGTCGAATCGACGAAAGCGCTCAGAGCCTGTCTGAGAGGCGAGAACCACTGGCCGTCGTAGACGAGGTCAGCGAACTTGATCGCGACCTGCTCCTTGTAATGAAGCGTCTCTCTGTCGAGACAGAGCTTCTCAAGGTCTTTGTGTGCGTTGTAGATGATAGTTCCGCCCGGAGTTTCGTATACGCCTCTGGACTTCATGCCGACTAATCTGTTCTCAACGATGTCGCATGTGCCGATGCCGTTCTCGCTGCCGAGCTTGTTGAGCTCGAGAAGGAGCGCGACCGGATCCATTTTCTGTCCGTTGAGTGCAACAGGCTCGCCCTGTTCAAAATCAAGTTCGATATATGTTTTTTCATCCGGAGCTTCTTCTACAGTTTTGCTCAGAACGTGTATGTCGTCATTGTGTTCGTTCCACGGATTTTCGAGGTTGCCGCCTTCGTGGCTGATATGCCAGATGTTTTCGTCGCGGCTGTAGATCTTCGCTACTGTCTGCTCGATAGGAACTCCGTGAGCGTTGTCGTAGGCGATGAGGTCTTCCCTTGAATGGAAGTCCCAGAATCTCCATGGGGCGATGATCTTTATGCCCGGATCCATAGCGTGGATCGTGGTTTCAAATCTTACCTGGTCGTTTCCTTTGCCTGTGCAGCCGTGGCAGATGATGTTGGCACCTTCCTGATGCGCGATTTCCACGAGTTTTTTGGCCATGAGAGGTCTTGCCATGGATGTTCCGAGGAGATAGTCTCCCTCGTATATCGCGCCTGCTTTTATGCACGGCCAGATGTAATCAGTGATGAATTCTTCCTTGATATCGCAGATGATCGATTTTGATGCGCCTGTTGCGAGCGCTTTTTTGTCGATAGCATCGAAATCATCCTTCTGTCCGGCGTCGCAGCATACGGCGATCACTTCATAATCGAACTCGTGCTGCAGCCATGTCAGGATAGTAGATGTATCGAGACCGCCTGAATATGCAAGTATTGCTTTTTCCTTTGCCATTTTGAAATCTCCTTTTCCAATGTTATGTTATGAATAATTATGCATCAATTGAATTGGATTATACAACGCCTGACGCATCAATGCAAGAGAAAAATGCAAAAAAATTAATTTTTATGCAATAATATCCTCGGCAGGCGTTTAGGTGTCAAATATCGCCGTTTTGTGTTAAAATATGTAGCATAACGATTCACATACAAGGAGGAGCCTAATGTCTGAGTCTTTCTCGATGATCAGGGAAAAGCTTGAAAGCAAAATAAAAGGGAATATTATTATCGGTGCCGATATGAGAGAATACACTTCTTTCAAGGCAGGAGGATGCGCTGATATGCTCATCGAACCGGAAGGGAAAGAGGAGCTGCGTATTGCCGCGGCCGTGCTTTCCGCAGAAGGGGCTGAATACATGGTCATAGGGAACGGATCCAACATTCTGGTAAGAGACGGAGGATACCGCGGCGCGGTCATTCACATAGGCGACATGTTCGCCGGCATCGATGTTTCCGGGAATGAACTGACAGCGGGAAGCGGGGCGCTTCTGGCGGCAGTATCGAGAAAAGCGCTGGCAGCGGGACTTGCGGGCATGGAATTTGCTTCCGGGATACCGGGCAGCATCGGCGGTGCCGTGTTCATGAATGCGGGGGCCTACGGAGGCGAGATGAAGGATATCATCAAAAGCGTCACTGTGATCACGCGCGAAGGAGAAGAAAAAACTCTGACTAACAGGGAGCTTGCTCTGGGATACAGGACCAGCGCGGTTCAGAAAAGCGGCGACATAGTGACCGAGGCCGTACTGGCGCTGACAAAAGGCGACAGGAAAAGCATCGAAGCGGCCATGAAGGATTTCGGAGCCAGACGCAATGCGAAGCAGCCCGTGAATTATCCCAGCGCGGGAAGTTTTTTCAAAAGGCCGGCAGGATACTTCGCGGGAAAGCTGATACAGGATGCAGGACTGAAAGGTCTGACGGTCGGGGGCGCGCAGGTCTCCGAGCTGCATTCGGGCTTCATCATCAACACCGGAGGCGCGACAGCTTCTGATATAATCAGGCTCATGCACCTCGTGCAGGCCGCAGTAATGGAAAATTCGGGAGTCATGCTTGAACCCGAAGTGAGGATCATAGGAGAAGACGACTGATGTACAGAATGACATTCGATTACCACACACATACGCCTTATTCGCACGGAAAAGGCACGATCGAAGAAAATGTCCGCGAGGCGGTGAGCAAGGGACTGCGCGAAATCGCAATTTCCGATCACGGTCCGGGGCATCTGACATACGGAGTCAAAAGAAGCGATTTTCCGAAGATGCGGGCTGAGATCGATGAAGTGCAGAAGAAGTATCCGCAGATCAGGATATGGATGAGCGTCGAAGCGAACACTGTCTGCGGTACAGTGAACGGACTGGACGTTACGCCTGAGGAAATCGGGATGTTCGATTTTATCCTGGCGGGATATCATTTTGGCGTCAGGAACGGCTACTGCCTGGCGAACTGGACCTGGAAACACGGTATCGGGAATTCGGCGGGGAGGACGCAGGCGCTGACCGTGCAGAATACCGATATGGTAGTAAATGCCGTCATGAACAATAACCTGAAGATACTTACCCATCCGGGAGACAAGGGACCGTTCGACATTGCCGAGATCGCCAGAGCATGCGCGGCGAAGGGGACCTGGATGGAGATAAGCACTCATCATCCGCATCTCACGGTCGAGGAAATCAGAACAGCAATGAAAGAAGATGTGAAATTCGTTATAAGCAGCGACGCCCATAACCCGGAAAGAGTAGGGGACTATCTCGGGGGACTGGAAAGGGCGGAAGCCGCAGGACTGGAACTTTCCAGAATCGTGAATCTGGAAGAAACAGAAGAAGAGGTATAAAAAGAGATGGAAGTTATTTTTATCACAGGAATGTCGGGAGCAGGCAAATCGCAGGCAGTCAGATGTCTTGAAGACATCGGGTATTACTGCGTGGACAATATGCCGCCTGCGCTGATACAGAATTTTATTTCTCTGGCCCTCAATGAAAAAACGGGCATAGAGAAAGTGGCATTCGTAGTAGACATCAGAGGCGGAGAATTCCTTTCCGACCTCAGGGCGGGACTTGATTATCTGCAGAACAGCAAGGTGGAGTACAAGATACTGTTCCTCGAGGCATCGGACGAAGTGCTGGTGCGCAGATTCAACGAAACGAGGAGAGTACATCCGCTGACGAGAAAAGCGGCTACGATCGAAGATATCGAAAAGGAAAGAGAAGCGCTTGTCGATCTGAGAAACAGAGCCGATTATGTGGTGGATACTTCGAACATGAAGACCGCCAAGCTCAAAAGCGAACTCCTTCAGCTTTTCTCGGCAGAAAACCAGGAAGAAGCGTTTGTGATAAATATCGTTTCGTTCGGATACAAGAACGGACTTCCGCTTACAGCCGACATGATCTTCGACATGCGATTCATCCCGAATCCGTTTTATGTGCCGAGCCTCAAGAGGCTGACAGGCAACAGCAAGAAGATCAGAAACTATGTGATGAAATTCCAGGAGAGCCAGACATTTGTAAAGAATCTCAACAGACTCATCAATGCTATCATCCCGTGCTATATGAGAGAAGGAAAATACAATCTCAACATAGCGTTCGGATGCACAGGCGGGCAGCACAGAAGCGTCGCCATGGCCAATGAGATGTATGATCTCTTTACACTTCAGGGAAAACAGGTCACTATCGAACACAGAGATGCGAACAAGAGATAACGATGTCATTTGCCAGTGAAACAAAGAACGAACTTGCCAGGGTCATGCCCGATAAAAAAGAGTGCATGCTGGCGGAGATAGCCGGGTTTATAAGAGTCTGCGGAAGCATAGGACTCGTGGGAGGCGGCCGGTTTAAAATAGTCCTGAATACGGAAAACAACGCGGTGGCAAGGCATTACAAGAAGCTCATCAAAGAATACTTCAGCGTCGACGCGCAGATAGACGTCGGGCAGGGACAGACCCTCAAGAAGGGAAAGTATTACATCATCACGATCGGGCCGGAGAATCTGTCGGACCAGATACTCCGCGAGACGGGGATACTGATGGTGCGCGAAGGCATGAACTTCATCAGTGACGGAATATACGAAGGACTGATACGGAAAAAAAGCGAAAGGAAAGCATACCTGCGCGGTCTTTTCCTTGGTGCGGGAACGATGACGAATCCCGACAATCAGTATCTGTTCGAGATAGTGTGCAACAGCGACAAGCTGGCGTCGGATGTGAGAAAGCTGATAAACTCATTCACGGACATCCACGCTAAAAAGGTGCAGAGGAAGAAAGAATACGTGACATATGTGAAGAATTCAGGACAGATCCTGGACATCCTCGCGATAATGGGCGCGCATTCGCAGTATTTTGCTTATGAAGATGTGATCATGAGAAAGGAGCTCCGGAACGAGGCGAACAGACGGAGCAACTGTGATCAGGCCAACATAGATAAGGCACTGGCGGCTTCCGAAAAGCAGACGGCGGCCATAAGGCAGCTCAGGGACGACGGAAGGTTCGATACCATGCCGGCAAAACTGAGGGAGATAGCTGAGCTCAGGCTCGATAACCCGGACGCGACTCTGGTCGAACTGGGAGAAATGCTTGATCCTCCGCTGAAAAAAGCGGGCGTGAACAGCCGCCTTAAAAGGATCATGGAATTGGCGGAAGGCCGATAGAAAAGGAAGGTCATAATGGAAGAAAAGAGAATAGCGCTGCTGATAGATTCAGATAATGTTTCGGCGGACTATATCGATCTTATACTGGATAAAGTAAATGAAGAGGGAGTAACGACATACCGGAGGATATACGGAGACTGGACGAGAACGGAGACAAAGAAATGGAAGAGCGTACTGCTGGAAAATTCTATTACCCCGATCCAGCAGTTCAGCAATACGAAAGGCAAGAATTCAACGGATATCTCGCTGATAATCGACGCGATGGACATCCTGTATTCCGGGAAAGTAGACGGGTTCTGCATCGTCTCGTCGGACAGCGACTTCACGAAGCTTGCCAGCAGGCTGAGAGAGTCGGGCATGACGGTGATAGGCATGGGAGAAGCCAAAACACCGGCTGCGCTGATAGCGGCGTATAATAAATTCGTGAATCTGGATGCAGCGAAGGCGGAAGAGGAAAAGTCGGAGACTGAAGAGGAAAAAATCGATGATATCCGCAGCAAAACGCAGAAGGACAAGCAGAATGTCGTCAGCAGGAGAACTATAGAAAGGCGTGTCCGCGGCATCGTTATTGCCAACAACAACAGAGACAAGGGCACGACGCTGGGCGAAGTCGGATCCAAACTCCAGAACAGATGGGCGGATTTCGATGTCAGCAGTTACGGCTGCAGCTCGCTTTCAGAGCTGATCGGCGGATTCAAGAGCATCAAGCTCGTAACGCACGGGAAGCTCGTTACAGTAGAATTAAAGAAATAATCAAAAGGAGACAAGGGATAATGGTAGTAAATGAAACAGAAGTCATGCCGATATTCGCCGATACGGATGCCATGCAGATCGTATATCACGGCA
>JALCRY010000056.1 GCA_022652985.1 Eubacteriaceae bacterium
ACGAAAAATGATGTCCACGGTGCATGAACACGAAGGCGGATTCATACAGTTTACAAAGGGAGCCCCTGACGTGCTCCTCCGCAGCTGCAGCAGAATGCTGACACTGAATGGTGTTGTCGATCTTACTGACGAACTCCGGGAAAAAGTCGCGGCAGCCAATAAAGGAATGGCAGGAAGAGCCCTCAGAGTTCTCGCGCTTGCCTCCAGAGATTACGACAAAGCACCTGAAAACTGCGCGCCTGAAGCCATCGAAAACGGGCTGACATTTATCGGCATGACCGGCATGATAGACCCTATCAGACCCGAAGTCAAAGCTGCTGTCGACGAATGCCGTTCAGCCGGCATACGCCCGGTAATGATCACAGGCGACCAGCTCGACACGGCAATTGCGATCGCGATGGATCTCGGCATCCTCAGCGACCCTGATGAAGCCATCCTCGGAGCCAGACTTGACGACATGTCAGATGAAGAGCTCGCCTCGAGAATCACCGAATTCTCTGTATATGCAAGAGTGCAGCCTGAGCATAAGGTACGTATAGTAAACGCCTGGAAATCTCTCGGTAAAGTTACTGCCATGACAGGAGACGGCGTCAACGACGCGCCGTCTATCAAGGCTGCTGACATCGGCGTCGGCATGGGCATAACGGGCACTGACGTCACCAAGAACGTTGCCGATATGATACTGGCGGACGATAATTTTGCAACCATAGTCTCAGCCGTTGAAGAAGGAAGAAAAGTTTATGCCAACATACGCAAGGCTATCCAGTTCCTGCTCAGCTCAAACATATCGGAAGTAGTCGCCATATTTGTGGCCACAATGCTGCAGTTCACCATATTGCTGCCGGCACACATATTATGGATAAATCTTATAACCGACTCTCTTCCGGCACTTGCACTCGGAATGGAACACGGCGAAAAGGATTCAATGCTGAAAAAGCCGCGTGACTCCAGGGACGGCGTTTTCGCGGGCGGTGTCGGCGTTGATATCATATATCAGGGCGCCTTCGTCTCGATACTCGTGCTCGCCGCGTATTTTATCGGTCACTATATCGAATGGGGGCAGTTCGAGATCACCAACAGTCCTGACGGCATGACAATGGCATTTCTGACAATGTCCATGTGTGAAATATTCCAGGCGTTCAATATGAGATCGCAGAGAAAATCGATTTTCAGTCTGTCAAAGCAGAACATGTGGCTGTGGGGCTCGGCACTCGCTGCACTTGCACTCACAACATCCGTCATCACTATCCCGTTCTTTGTAAACGCGTTCGGCTTCACACCGATATCGCTGAAAGAATACTTCACCGCCATGGCTCTTGCGGTCGCAATAATACCGCTGGTCGAAATCGTAAAGTTCTTCCAGAGAAAGGTCACCGGCCGTTCATAAATTGATTAGTATAAGGTCCTCTTCTGTGATAAAATATTATTGCAGAAGAGGATTTTTATTATGGCGGACAAACTGAAAAATCTAAAAAAAGGATTTACGCTTATAGAAATCACTACCGTTTTAGTGATACTTACTATTCTTGCGGCTCTCCTTTTCCCCGTCTACATCGGATATATAAACAAAGTCAAAGGCAGAATATCCATGCTCGAATGCAGGAATTGTATTCTTGCCGCTCAGACTATCGCCAGTGAAAGCTATAACAGTCACGTTCCGGTAATGACCGGTTTCACATCCGCCGGACTTTCCCGGGAAATCACAGATCTGGCAGAAGCGGACGGCACCGTAACATTCATCGGCATCAGCAATAATTACGCAGTCACCGAACTCCGGTACATCTCCGGCGACCATTACATTACTGAATACCGCGGCGGAAAGTTCACGACTGAAAAACAGAGCTTTTTCAATTCGGGTGATCCCGACAGAACGGTCAGCGATATTTATGCAGTGCTCCCCGCCGCAGTTGATTCTGCTCTCAAAGAGGCGGAAAATGAAACAGTAACGACCGGGGCAGACGGCGGAATATATCTGACCGACAGAATAAAACTGGCCAACGGTACAGAAACCACTTATCTCAAGGTCATGGCCGACGCGTCCGGCGAAGCTTTTTCCGTGGTGAGAAAAGCAGCGGATATCCGCGGTCTCACAGTATATTTCAATAAAAACGATCCGTCCTCGTCAGACTTCACCGGCATCTCTGCCGTAGTCTACAGAAAGAAGGATGCAGTAACGGGTCCGGGCGCATATGTTGTCACCTACGCGGACGGCAATTCGTACGAGGTCGGCAACGAAGCGGATATCACCGCCGCCGAATATGTACATAGCGAAGATTTTCTGACAAATTATAAAGCCGCCCATCCGGACGGCTCTGTGATCGTGCACTGATTTTCGCTCAGTTCAGGTTTCTGTGATTGTCATTCACACTGATAAATTTCTCCAGGGCTGATTTGACGCCTTCGTTGTCATTCGTTTCAGTAATGAACTTGGCGGCCTTTTTCGTGTACGGTTCGCCGTTCTTCATGGCAATCGAAAGGCTGGCCAGCTTCAGCATGCCCACGTCGTTGCCGCTGTCGCCTATAGCCATTACTTCGTTCTTTTTTATGCCCAGCTCTTTCATCAGTATCGAAAGGCCGGTGCCTTTGTTCATGCCCTGCGGCATGGCGTCGATATATTCATCGCCTGATTTATAGACCGAAAGCCTTGAACCGAACGTTTTCGTCAGTATCTTTTCGGCTTCCGAGATCCTTTCCGGATCTTTATCGAACACCAGCATCTTGTTCGGTTCCTCATATCCCGGAACGGCTTTGTCGAGTTCTTCGGAATCATAGGCGACATACGCGTCATCGATGAGACTGAATTGGCGGAACGACTCCATCGCGGCGGCATCATCCCTGTTCAGCACCACCTCGTCGCAGTCACCGAATATTACTGCACACGTAAGGCTGTTCTGCCTGCAGAATGTCATGAATTCCTTGGCGATCGACCGGGGAAGCGTATCCGTCACTCTTAAATGACTGCGCCCTTTTCCGTCCGAGATGATTGCTCCATTGTGAAGTATCATCGGCTGCCCTTCCGCTCCTATCATCTTCTGTATCTGCGCAGCCGGCTTGGAATTCCTGCCCGAAGAAATAACGAAATATATGCCTTTATCCATCACTTTGCGGATAGTTTTTATCGTGTCGTCCGTAACACCCTTTTCGGATGTCAGCAGTGTACCGTCGAGATCGACAGCTACCAGTTTGATCATTGTCGGACTCCTCCTTTTCCCTTATAGTCATCTGTTATAACATATATCCGGGAGCCGGGCAATAGTGCAATTGAGTTTTTTGTGAATTTGGTATAAAATATAGGCACTATATCGTAATAAACGTAGGAGGAACAACATGCAGGACTATATCAATGTTAAAGCTTTCTTTGATAAATACATTAAGGAATATGCGGAAAACCGCGATCCTGACAGTATCAACCAGTATTATTCCGACGACATTTTCTTCAATGGTACGGGCGCGAACGAACGCACCATCGGCCGTGAGGATACCATTGCGCTCATACGCAAGGAGAGCATAGTCGACCCATACCATTATTCTGTGGAACAGCATAACATAGACATCAAACAACTCTGCGGGCAGCTTTATTACCTCGTAGGCTATTATGATATCATCAGGTTTTTCCAGGAAGACATCGAAGTCAGGATGCCGACAGTCATTTCCGCCGTTATCCGCGAGGCAGAAGGAGAGTTTTCGATCATTGCCATCCACTCCCAGATCCCGGCCACGAACCAGGACAGCGAGGAGTTTTACCCTGTCAGATTTTCGGAGGAAATATCCAAAGAACAGGCTATGCTCAGAGAATCCATACGCAAGGATCCGATGACCGGCGTCTACAACAAGGTCACCGCCGAAGCGCTGATACAGCAGATACTCGAGAATCAGCATTCGAACACCCTGCATGCGCTCATGATAATAGACATCGACAATTTCAAAAAAGTCAATGACGAGCGCGGACACCTCATCGGCGACCAGATGCTGATCAAAATAGCTGAAATAATCGAACGCAATTTCCGTAAACAGGACATCGTTGCCCGTGTGGGCGGAGATGAATTTATCATATTCATGCAGTCCGCCGGATCGATCGATATGATCGCGCAGAAAGCGGAATCAGTCTGCGACATTTTCCGCGACAACCTCGACCGCGTGACCTGCAGCGTCGGCATCGCTGTCACGGATACCGACGATTCAAACTACCGCAAAATATTCAAAGAAGCCGACGCGGCGCTCTATGACGCCAAATCGCGCGGCAGGAACATGCATGTCTTCTACAGCGGACAGGTCTTCCCTGCCGATAAGTGATCCTGCAATATTCTATTTTGCTCTCGTATGCGTAGCGCAGCTGTTGTCGACTGCGTATTTTGTGAACGCCATGAGCTTTTCCGTCTCGGAGAACCTGCCTGCGACAGAACCGGCGCCCATGACTACAGAAATATAAGTACGTCCGCCGTACGTGAATACACCCGTGAAGCAATATCCGGCTTCTTCAGTATACCCTGTTTTCCCGCCGAGGAATTCGTCTTCTCCCAGCAGTTCATCCGTCGAAACAGCCGTGTATTTTTTACTGTTGCCTGATCTGAAAGAATACTTTTCATCCGCCAGCACTTTCTTCACAAAGTCCGTCCGCGTCTGCGTCATGCCAGTCACGGCATATCTCATGATGAGCCCCATGTCGTAGGCAGTTGTATAATGCCCGCTGCTGTGCAGCCCGTGAGCATTTTTAAAATTCGTTTTCGTGCAGCCGAGCGACTTCGCCTTAGCTGTCATCGCCGCCGCGAATTTGGCAGTTGAGCCGCTGACCGCTATGCCGGAAGCGCACGCGACATCGTTCGCCGAAGGCAGCAGCATGCAGTAAACGGCCTGTCTCACAGTCAGTGTATCGCCCTTGGCAATACCGATCCCCCACGGAGTATTGTCCGCTTCCTGAGTGATCTTTATCCTGGCAGACAGACTTTTGTTTTCCAGCAGAAGAATCGTAGTCATGATCTTCGTCATGCTCGCCGGCTCTCTTCTCACCGTACTGTTTTTATTGAAAACGATCTCGCCCGTTTCGGCATCCAGCACGGCGGCTGTTTTGCACGACATGAATGTATTATAGACTTTTATTTTCTGACTGTACCCGGAATACTGCCCGTCCTCGGGTATCACGAGTCTCCAGGCGCTGTAATAATACGGCTTCCACGAGTTGTCGTACGTCAGCTGCACGGTGCTCGTCTGCGCATCATCGAGACGATACGTCGATTTTGTTTCATATTCCCTGGTATCATAATTGTACGCCTGCAGCTGCGCGGTCCTTCCGTAGGCGTTGTTCACAGTAACAGTATCGGTCATCGGCGTCGTTTTTTTATAACTTGTATTTCTCTTGGTGAGGAGTCCGCTGACCGTCGTCTCCGCCGCCGGACTTTCGTCAGCCTGAACATCCGCGGGCACAAAAGCCAAAAGCATTACTGCAGTAATGACAAATGCCGTAACTTTCCGCGCGCACGTTTTCCGATTCTGATTTACTTTTCCGAAGTGCATTTCAACCCCCTGTAATACTATGGACCAACGCGTATATTGTATCGTATACCCGCCCTCTCCGTCCACCCCGCACGGCCGAAATTCACAAAACCTTTACGGCCGCCAAAGCTGAAATTAAGCTGAAATTAGCCGTTTTTCATTGACATCCGGCGTATAAACCAATATTATCTATTAGTGAGTTTGATTATCTTCAGCGGCTTGAGAGGAGGCAGTGATGGAATACGGACCTGACCCGAATGCGGTCTTCCCGAACAGAGAGAACAGAAATATTGTCTTTGTGAAAAACGTCATTACGCGCCCCAATATCGAAGTCGGTGATTATACATACTACGAAGACGACGTACATCCCGAAAGATTCGAGGAGCACGTCACATATCATTATGAGGAGTTAGGGGACCGCCTCATCATAGGAAAATTCTGCTCTATCGGAAGAGGTGTGGAATTTATGATGAACGGTGCGAACCAGCGGCTCGATTCAACGACATCATACCCGTTTCATCTGATGGGCCATGGCTGGGAAAAGGCTGTCCCGACCATATCGGATATTCCCTATAAAGGGGATACCGTCATCGAGAACGATGTATGGATCGGTGAAAATGTAACGGTCCTGCCGGGCACTCACATATGCAGCGGCGCCGTTATCGGAGCCAATTCAACGGTGTCAGGCCTTGTGCCGCCATACTGGATAGTAGCCGGAAATCCTTCTGAATTCATCAGGAGAAGATTCGACGCGGAGACGATAGAAAGTCTCCTCGATATCCGCTGGTGGGACTGGCCGCCTGAAAGGATCTTTGATAACCTCGAGGATCTCTGCCGGGTATAGGCGCCGGAAAACGATAAATCGAATGGAGGTATTATTAAATGAAATTAAGTAAAGGAAATGATTCATCAGCCAAGAAAAGCCCGCTTGTATACGTACTGTATGTCATAGCGATCATTGCAGCAATAGTCGCTGTCTACATGACAGTCGGCGCTATCAGCTACATCTCGTCATATTACAGCAACTACGGCGTATCGGTATCGAGCGCACTGGGCGAAGCCGTCCAGTACATAGTAGGACAGACTTTCGCATATTACATGTGGGCAGTAACGATGTTCGTATTCGCCAGACTCATTGTCAAGGTCGACAATGCAAAAGTCATCGGCAAATCGACAACGTCAAGACCATCCTCACAGACAGCGCGTCTCACAGACTCCGCTTCCAAGAGCAAAAAAGCTGCTCCGTCTGAGGAAGATGAAAAAGCTCAGGCTGAAGCAGAAGCATTAAAGGCCAAGAGGAGAGCTGAAAAGGAAGAAGCCAAAGCAAAAAAGAAAGCTGAAAAAGCAGCTAAATATATGCATCATGACGATGACGCTGAAGAAGCGACTGCGGCTGAAGCTGAAACTGCAGACACGGCTGACGAAGCTGCACCTGCTGCTGAAGCTGCGGCCGACACAGCGGCTGAATCGAAAGACGACGCACCAACAGCTTAGTACACGGACACAATGAACCTACGGCGGCTGCCGCATAAGGAGATAAGCCTTCTCCGGATGCGGCAGCCGCTTTTCATTTGCTGCCCGCCGCCGCGGGCCTTCAAACGTTGGAAAAAGTGGCGCACTTTTCGTCTTTTTGAAAAATTACCCGCACTTTTCCTTCGCTTCAATATTTTTCCAGCTTGTGATCGGAACGGTGGTGCAGATCTGTGATTTCACCTGATTTGCACCACCATTTACTGGGCCGCAGCGATTGAACAGGCGCTCAGCAGACAATTTTCTCTTCGCGCCGGCCCCGAAAGCTCTCAAACGTTGAAAACTGTGGTGCATTTTTCGTCTTTTCATGAATCTGCACCACATTTTCCTTCATTCCAACTTCTCGCGCTCTGTTTCACAATGCCGGAACCGCGCCGCCGGCATTTGCCGAGCGCAGGCCGGCATGATACAATGTAGCCATGAAGATGAGGAACAGCAGCAAGCGAAAAAAAAGTTCGAACAATGAGGCACATCTGATCGCGTCATCGGCAGCCGCGGCATTTGTGCTCAGTTTTCTGCTCCTGCTTATCGCGGATCATTTCATCGGCGGCACAGGCATCAGCCTGGCCATGAAGCTGATCCTGGCAGGAGTATTTGCAGTGCTGCTCGCAGTCATTGACAAGTTCGACAAGAACGAACGCAGCGAACGATTCGAGATAGACGAGAAAGGCAGAGTTATGATCAAAGGTACTTGTATAGGAGTTGTTGCAGGCGATGTGGCCGGTTCCAAGTATGAATTCAACAATATCAAAACCAAGGACTTCCCTCTTTTCAGCGATGGATGCCGTTTCACCGACGACACTGTCATGACCTGCGCAGTCAAGTCCGCACTCGCGAGATATCTCAGCGGCGGGCGCGAGGGCTCTCTGCACGAAATGATGACGGAAGAAATGAAGTATTACGGCAATGAATATCCTGATGCGGGGTACGGCGGACGCTTCAGCAGATGGCTGATTTCGGACGACAGCGAACCGTACAACAGCTATGGCAATGGCAGCGCGATGCGTGTTTCGGCCTGCGCTTTTCTGGCTTCTGATATTGAAGAAGCCCGTGAATGGGCGGTCATCTCGTCGGAAGTAACGCACAACCATCCCGACGGCATCAACGGCGCCGAGGCCACGGCAGCGGCAATATTCACCGCGCTGAACGGCGGGACCAAAGAAGACATAAAACGCGAAATGGAAAAGTATTATCACATCGATTTCACGGTCGACGAAATAAGACCTACTTATGGCTTCAACGAGACTTGCCCGGGATCCGTACCGCAGGCTTTCGAGTGTTTCCTGGAAGCCGAAGATTACGAGGACTGCATCAGGAACTGCATCAGCATCGGCGGCGACTGCGACACCACAGCGGCCATAGCCGGAGCAATTGCCGAAGCCTATTTCGGAGTTCCCGAGGACATCAATGAGCAGGCGCTGTCATATCTGCCGCACGACCTGCGCGACATCATTCAGGGAAAATGCTGACTGGCGGCATCCGCAAACCAAAAGAAACAAACCGTAAAAATGACCCCGTCCGGCAAGACGGGGTCATTATTGCTTTCATGTATTATTCCGGGCACCGGCTGTATTTCGCGTACGCAGCGAGACTTTAGCGCGCGTTCATAAAGCTCCGGCCCTGTGTGTTATGCTTTTAACCCTGTACGTTCATGTCATAGTCAACGTAGCATACGTGCGTCTCGAGGAATTCATCGAGCCCGCGTTCGCCGTCATCGCCGCCGATTCCAGACTGTCTCACGCCTGCGTGGAAGCCCTGGAATGCTTCGAAATGCTCACGGTTGACATATGTTTCTCCGAAGTGGATCTCATTGAGAGCTCTCAGCATTACATCAGTATTCTGAGTGTAGATCGATGATGTCAGTCCGAATACGCAGTCGTTCGCTTTTTCGATTGCTTCGTCCAGCGTCTTGAATGTTGAGATAGGAAGTACAGGCCCGAAGATCTCTTCCCTCATTATGCGCATCTCATGCTTGCAGTTCACTACCAGCGTAGGCTCATAATAGAATCCCTTGCCGTCGATCTGTGCAGGCTTACCGCCGCAGACGACTTTCGCGCCCTCGGCGATCGCGCTCTGAACGAGTTCATCCACATGCTCGACCTGCGCACGGTTGATCATCGGTCCCATGTCAGCGCCGGCATCCGTCAGAGGATTTCCGTACTTGGCTTCCGAGATCTTCCTGGTGATCTTCTCGATAAACGCATCCGCGATGCCTTCCTGAACATATACACGTTCAGCAGCATTGCAGACCTGACCGCAGTTGATCATGCGCGAATTGAAAACATGCTCGACCGTCTCATCCAGCTTCGCATCGTCCATTACTATAACAGGCGCCTTGCCGCCGAGCTCCAGGGAAACCTTGGTAATATTCTCTGCCGCTCTGGCCATGATCTTCTTGCCTGCGTCAGTACTGCCGGTCATCGATACCATTGCTACCTTAGGATTGCCCGAAAGAGCATCGCCGACTACTGAGCCGGAACCCGATACTACATTGATGACACCCGGCGGAAGCGAACTCTGCTCAACAAGTTTTGCGAACTCGTAGCATCCGTTCGGCGTATCGCTCGAAGGCTTCAGTACAACAGTGTCGCCCGCGATGAGCGCAGGAGCAACTTTTCTTCCGATGAGGAACAGCGGGAAGTTCCAAGGCATAATGCCCGCAACCACGCCGATCGGCATCTTATACAGTAATATATTTTCATTCGGACGGTCGCTCGGGATGATCTCGCCCTTCATGTGGCGCGCCATCTGCGCGAAGTAAATGATATATTCGGACAGCCAGCCCGCCTCGTCCGTAGACTGACAGAGCATCTTGCCGTTTTCTTCAGTGTTTGTTTTTGCGAACAGCTCCGCGTTGTCTTTAACGAGCTGCGCCAGTTCCATAAGATAGCCGGCTCTCTCTATCGGAGGAACTTTCGCCCATGATTTCTGAGCTTCATAAGCTGCGTCTACAGCAGCATCTACATCGTCAACTGTTGCTTTCGGAACTTTCGAGATGACCTCTTCAGTTGCCGGATTCAGAACTTCGATCATCTCTCTGTTCCCGTTAGGAATAAACTTGCCGTTGATGAATAATTCGTATTCCTTCATTTCATACCTCCAGTTGTTTCAAGATTTTATTATTTCTGACAATTATCATTATACCACGCCTGCTGCAGAAGTGGTAGTGCCAGCTTCATGATTCTGCGCCGAACGCCTGATTACTTTTTGACTTTATACCAGGTGAACGAATATCCTGTGCCGGCTCTCAGCTGCGAGTCCATCTTTTTCTTCACTTTGCTGAATGAACCGTAACCGTCCCCGACATAATAGGTTCTGCTGATGCCGCTCATGACATTGGACGCCCTGAGTGCATCGCTGGCCTTGTTGACATAAGCCACGCCGTATCCGGAGTAAGCATTGCCGCCGTAGCTGATCCTGACTTTATAGAATACAGCGATAATATCATCGGGAGCATCAGAAACAGAATCGATTTTCTGCGATGATCTGATGAAATAAGTCCTGTAATATTTTATGGATGTGACTTTGCAGTCCACTTTGCCGGCCAGATATTTTTTGACCGCCGGTTTTGCGCCGATCCGCAGCTTTGCCAGCATTTTGCTGTGATCCGCGACATCACTGCCGTTCGCAAAGCGTTCTCTGATCCCGCTTACAGTAATAGTCCTGCTGTCTCCGAGACCTTTGACGGTGATCCCGAGATCGTCCGCCAGTGAATCGATAGTCGCTTCATTGCCGCCCGCCGTTATCACTATCTTGTCGCCATTTTTGAGACCGTATGATTTATCGGCAGAATAAGAGATAACAGAAACCAGAGTCGCCCAGTCCGCCCTGTTCTCCGCCGTATCATCCACGCCGTCCGGCAGCTTTTCGGCCGACAGACCGGAACTTATGCTGTCCGAAGTCAGATAACCGTATCCGTTATATCCGGAAACCGAGGATAATGACGCATCGGCCAGAACATCCACTTCCGGCTTAGTGCCGGCGATTATCCAGAATATCAGCGCCGCAGCCACCAGAAGGCCTGCGATCACTCCGAAAACTATCTTGCCTTTAGTTTTCTTTTCATTGTCCGGATGCCACGGGTCAGACGGGACCTGCTCAGGCTCAGGATGCCACGAGTCAGACGGGACCTGCTCAGACTTCCGATCCGCCTCATTCTCCCCCGCTGCCGCAGCAGCGGTATCAACGGGATATTCACTATCACTATGTTCAGGGCTCTGTCCATCCTCCTGATGAACAGTAAACGGGATCTGCCTGGCACCGCAGTGCTCGCAGAACAGAGAATCGTCGGGGATCTTTTTTCCGCATTGTATGCAAAACATATCTCACCCTCCTTTGGTTCATGATAACATCTGCAATCTTTCTTTTCAATGTGATTTATTGATGATACAATCGTACATATAAATAATGAAAATCATTTTCAAAGGAGTCATCATATGTCAAAAATCAAAATAGGAAAGACCGGCCTTACAGTCGAAAAAAACGCTTTCGGCGCTCTGCCGATACAGCGTGTGGATATGAAAGAAGCTGTTTACCTTCTGCATAAAGCGCAGGACGGCGGAATGGAATATTTCGATACCGCCATTGGTTATTCCGACAGCGAGGAAAAAATGGGCGAGGCCTTCAGAGACGGCCGGCGCGAAAAAATCATCATCGCCACCAAGACCCCTTCCGACAATGTCGAAGGCTTCTGGAAGGATCTCGAAACTTCGCTCAGAGCTCTCAAAACAGACTATATAGACGTGTATCAGTTCCACAATCCCGAATTCTGCCCTCTTCCGGGCGGTGAAGACGGGCTGTACGACACCATGATCGAAGCCAGAAGACAGGGTAAGATCAGATTCATAGGTATAACAGAGCACAGGCTCAAAGTCGCGCAGGAGGCGATCGCCAGCGGCGCGTACGATACGCTGCAGTTCCCTTTCAGCTATCTCGGAGGCGAACAGGAACGCGCTCTGGTAAAGGGATGCGAGGGCGCCGGCATGGGCTTCATCTGCATGAAGGGCCTTGCGGGCGGGCTTATTTCCAACTCGGCCGCCGCCTACGCTTACATTGCGCAGTTCGATAACGCGCTGCCGATCTGGGGAATACAAAGAGAAAGGGAACTCGATGAGTTCCTGTCATATATCAATAATCCGCCGGAACTGACCGACGAACTGCAGGCAGTAATAAATGCCGACCGCAAGCAGCTGTCCGGCGACTTCTGCCGCGGATGCGGTTACTGCCAGCCGTGCCCGGCAGGGATCAAGATCGAAGAATGCGCACGGATGTCACTCTTCATGAGAAGAATGCCGCTCGCAGAACAGCTGACGCCGGAAGCACAGGCGATGATGAAAAAAACCGAGGACTGCCTCCACTGCGGAGCCTGCGTCTCGAGATGCCCTTACGGCCTGGATGCCCCGACGCTCCTCGAAAAAAATTACGAGGACTACAAAAACGTACTGTCGGGGAAAACCGTAATAACTCAGTAAAGCATTACTGCACGAAAAGTCCGTCCCGGCTGCACCAGAAGTACAGTCTGCACTTCCGCATGTCGGGGATGCGCAGTTCGGAGCTCTGCTCCGGGAACATCTGCACCATCAGGAAACGGTCGAATCTCACCGCGCAGACAAAACCGATATAATGCTGTTTTGTCATTTCGTGGCTGAAAGTGATATAAAGTTCACCGTCGGATTCCGACACTTCGAGGCGATGCCCGTCATCAGCGGGCTTCGCTTCTTTTACATTCAGCGCGGGCACTTTCCGCCCGCAGCATGTCACCTCTGCGCTGCCGGAAGCGGCCATTACATTTCCGCATTCCGGGCAGACATAAAAATTCATTCTGTTCATATTACCGCTGCTTTCTTCTTTACTGCCGAGGCTCCCGGAAAGAATAACATCCGCGCTGACGCCGAGTTCTGCGGCGAGACTTCCGACGATCGATATGTCGGGAGCTCCCATCCCCGTCTCCCATTTGGAAACAGCCTTGTCGCTGACGCCGATCGCGTCCGCCAGCTGTTTCTGCGTCACGCCTTTCCTGATCCTGAGATCTCTGATGATCATTCCCGATCTTTCATTATCCATTTCCGTACCTCCTGACTCAGTTTACTGGAAGACGCAGCATTTTACAATCCACGCTCAGTAGATTTCTGCGCGCGGAGCGGTACTGCATACGTATTTTGCAGTTCCCCAGTTTTCGCGCTTATGATATCATATTATAATGTATATCAATTATCAAAAGGGGAAAATCAAATGAGAGAATCAATAGAAATAGAAGGCGCTTCGGAAAACAATCTGAAACACCTCAATGTTAATATTCCGAAAGAAAAATTCGTAGTGCTGGCCGGTATTTCCGGTTCCGGCAAGAGCTCGCTCGCTTTCGATACGGTGGCGGCTGAAAGCATCCGCCAGTGGCAGGCCACATATCCGCTGTTCCTGCGGCACCGCCTGCCGAGCTACAAGCGTCCCGCTGTAGAAAACATCCGCAATCTGACGCCGTGTGTCGTTGTCGATCAGCATCCCATCGGCTCGAACGCGCGCTCCACTGTGGGAACTGCTTCCGACGTCGCGCCGCTGATACGTCTGCTGTTTTCGAGGATCGGCGTTCCGAGCGCAGGAGGCGCAATGGCGTACTCCTTCAATCATCCGCACGGGATGTGCCCGGCCTGCACCGGTCTCGGCGAACAGGTGCGGCTGGACGAAGAGAAAATGTTCGACATTGACAAGTCGATCAACGAGGGAGCCATACGCTTTCGTCAGTTCTTCGGCGGCAGCTGGCAGGATTTTTATTATCGCTTCAATCCGCTGCTCGATGCGGACAAAAAGCTCAGAGATTATACTGACGAGGAATGGAAGGTCCTGCGCATAGGACCGGACAAACCTCTCGTCATGGACTATATCCGCAACAACACCGGTCAGGTGTCCAAACTGCCGTATGAGGGAGTCGTAGCCCGATTCAACCGTCTGTACCTCAACCGCGACATTTCAGGCCTTAAAAAGGAAGCTCAGGCGGAAGCGATGCAGTTCGTGCAGAGAGCGCCGTGCCCGGTCTGCGGCGGCAGCGGCCTTAATCCGGCGGCGCTGGCATCAAAGATAAACGGCCGCAATATTTCGGATTATTACGCCATGCAGGTCAGCGATCTTCTTCCCGTCCTGGAAGAAATAAATGATCCGCTCGGACACGCGATAGCGGGACAGATACTCGAGAGCCTACGCTATATGGTGCAGGTCGGACTCGGCTACCTGAGTCTTTCCCGGCGCACAGACACACTCTCCGGCGGCGAAGCGCAGCGTCTCAAAATGGTGCGTCACCTCGGCAGCAGTCTCAGCAATATCACCTATGTCTTCGACGAACCTACCGCAGGCCTTCATCCGGCAGATGCCAGACGCATCGGTGATCTGCTGCTCAGCCTGCGCGACAAACACAACACCGTGCTCGTCGTGGAGCACACGCGTCAGATGATCGAACTGGCGGATCACATCATCGAGATCGGTCCGCTTTCCGGCAGCAAAGGCGGTGAGATCGTTTACCAGGGAGACCTGGACGGACTGAAGAAAAGCGGCACTGTTACTGCAGAATCGCTCGTAGAAGGCGTCCTCATAAACGAAAACCCGCTCCCATGGGATGAGGGATATCCCATCGAACACGCGAACCTTCACAACCTGAAAGATGTTTCCGTCACTATCCCGAAAGGCGTGCTGACTGCAGTCACAGGTGTAGCAGGTTCAGGAAAGAGCAGTCTGGTCTGCGAAGAATTCGTCTCCCGCAATCCGGAAGCAGTAGTCATCGACCAGAAACCTATCGGCACATCCATCCGCTCCACTCCCGCCACTTATACCGGAGTAATGGACGTGATCCGCAAGCTGTTCGGCAAAGAGAACGGAGTCAGTGCCCAGTGGTTCAGCTTCAATTCCAAGGGAGCATGCCCGGCCTGCAAGGGAAAAGGCGAAATCAAGCCGAACGTGGCATTCGCAGATCCCGTGGCCATCGTATGCGAAGAATGCGGAGGCAGCCGCTATAACGATACTGCTCTCAGCTATACTTACGGCGGCAAAAACATCGAGGAAGTCCTTGGTCTCACGATCGATCAGGCCCTGGAATTCTTCACGCAGCCTAAAATCACCGAACCGCTCA
>JALCRY010000057.1 GCA_022652985.1 Eubacteriaceae bacterium
CTGCCAGTGCGCAGTCTCCTGCCATTGTTTTGCCTACTGCGCCGCCGCCTAAGATCGCGATCGGTTTCTCCTTAAGATAGCTCATATCCATGATTAATTTCCTCCTTCATGTATTGCCGGCAGTACATCCGGCCGTTGCTATTTCTATTTGTGTTTTGTTTATGTTTATGTCTGATTGCTTTTTATGATGTTATTGTACAAAACATTCACCGCCGCCGCTTTGCGCAAACTATCTATTTTTTTGCAGACTTTCGGATGCTGTCAGATATTCTTCTGCACCACCGCCTGTCATTTCGCAGGAGCAGACAGCGCACCATGGATCCACTGCACACCAGCATCTGCAGCTGCTGTATAATGGGTCTCGCATGCGCCGAAAACCCGAGTTCGCAGCCGCTGTTTGCCGACCCGCGCATGCGCCGAAAATCCGAGCCTGCAGCCGTTGTTCAGCAGGCCCTGCTCACTGCCTGCTGTGTGCGGCCACTCCTGCGCACGATACATCCACTGCACGCCGAACCGCATATTCGCTGAACACAGCGTGCGCAGCCGACATCCGGCATTCTTTATATGCCAAAACCCGCAGAAAGTGAGCACTGCGGGTTTTGATTAAAAAGGTTGTATATGAGCTTCCTGCTATTCTCTGATAGCGAGGATGTCTTTAACGTATTCTTTCTTGCCGTCTATGTTGCCCTGTCTGGCGATCATGATCCTCTGCGCCTGAGGGGAACCTGCTCCGTGCATCGACTCTGTCTTGTAGCCGACAGCAGCTGTTCCGAGGCACATGTTCTCGATGAATCTCAGTACTTTCATTCTGTCTTCAACAGGAACATCAGCTCTGCCTGCGAAATACTTTTTGCAGATCTCGCCGACTGTTTCGCCGTTGGCTCCGACAACTTCCTCGGATGAGAAATCTTTCTCCGACGGAAGAGTTACCATGAGGCCTCCTGCGATGTCTTCAGCAATACGCGCGATCTCATAAGGGAATCTCGTGACGTTCTGCTTGCAGACATTTGCCAGGAGCATATCGATCTCATAGTTGCCCGATGCTGTCTGGCTTCCCTGTGATGAGCAGGCGATGCCGCATGCATAGAGAGTCTCGTTGAGGTGCGTCATTTCGATCAGCTTGTCCTTAATGTGCGATACTTTGTCTACGCCGTTGTATTCAGCAGCAAGAGCAGCAGCTCCGATGAGCGTGTCGCCTACGCCTACTTTGCATCCGCCGTAGCTCTGTCTGTGGTATCCCGCAAAACGCTCTACCAGCTTGCCGGAGAAATCATATTCGCCGTCCATGAATACATATTCGTTAGGAATAAACACATTGTCGAATACTACCAGGAGCTCCTGGCCTCCGAAACGCTTGTTGCCGACATCAATGCTGCAGCCTTCGAGTTTTCTCGTGTCGCAGGACTGTCTTCCGTAAATCATGTAAACGCCGTCTGCATCCGAAGGGCATGCGAACGATACCGCATAATCCTTGTCAGCTTCCTTCATCGCGATCGTCGGCATAACGAGATGCCAATGCGAATTGAGAGCTCCGGTCTGATGTGCTTTCGAACCTTTTACTACGATCCCGTCTGCACGTCTTTCAACTACATGAACGAACATGTCAGGGTCATTCTGCTGGCTTGGAGCCTTGCCTCTGTCTCCCTTAGGATCCGTCATTGCTCCGTCAACCGTGAGGTCCTGCTCCTGCATCATCGTTACGAAATCAACGAGTCTCTTGTGATATTCTGTGCCGTACTTCTGGTCGATGTCGTATGTTGTGGAGAACTCCGCATTGATAGCGTCCATTCCCACGCAGCGCTGGAAGCATGATCCCGTCTTCTGGCCGAGAAGTCTCTGCATCTTGACCTTGTTGATGAGGTCATCAGTTCCCTGATGTATATGTGTGAAACGGTTTACCTGTTTGCCCGAGATGCTTGACTTGGCAGTCATGATATCCTTGTATTCTTCTCTCGAAGCAAGGTCATATGTCATAGCTACACAGTTGATCGACGGGCGGACGATCGGGTGGTCGACCCAGTTGTCGACCTTTTCCCCGAACATGTAAACCTGCGTCTTCATTTTTCTGAGACTTTCGATGTATTGTGCTCCGGTCATCATAACAGTTTACCTCCTACTGATTCCTGAGTTGCGAGCTTGAGATAGCTCCTGTAACGTTCCTCTGCGTCCGCCTTTGTCTTTGCGTAGAACTTCTCAGCTGTGTCAGGCGACTGCAGTTTAAGTGATGCGTATCTGTTCTCACCGAGGATGAACTCTTCGAAGTCTCCTGTAGGCTCCTTCGAATCCAGTACGAACGGGTTCTTGCCCTCAGCCTTGAGATCCGGGTTGAATCTGTACAGATGCCAGTAGCCTGCTTCGACTGCTTTCTTCATATGTATCTGGCTGTTGCACATACCTTCTTTGATTCCGTGCTCGATGCATGGGCAGTAGCAGATGATGATCGAAGGTCCGTCGTAAGCTTCAGCTTCCTTCATTGCCTTCAGCGTCTGCTCAGGGTCATAGCCCATTGCTACCTGTGCGACGTATACATAACCGTAGCTCATCGCCATCATGCCGAGGTCTTTCTTTCTTGTCTTCTTGCCTGCTGCCGCGAACTTGGCGATAGCTCCTGTAGGTGTAGCCTTTGATGACTGACCGCCTGTGTTCGAGTATACTTCTGTATCAAGTACCAGGATGTTCACATCGAGACCTTCTGCGATAACATGGTCGAGACCGCCGTAGCCTATATCGTAAGCCCATCCGTCTCCGCCGAATGCCCAGAACGATTTCTTTCTCAGGAACTCCTTGTCCTTTTCAACTTCTGCGATAGTCTGAGCGATGTCAGGATCCGCATGATCCTTGGCATCAGCTATTGCTGCCAGGAGATCGTCTGTAGCAGCGGCAGATCTTTCTCTGTCCTTTCTGCTTGCGAGCCACTCGTCGCACTCTGCTTCGCATACGCCTGCGTCGCTTAATTCAGCGATCATCTCAGCAAGTCTTTCTCTCTGCTTCTCTGCACCCTTCATCATGCCGAATGCATACTCTGCATTGTCCTCGAACAGCGACATAGCCCATGTAGGTCCGCAGCCTTTCTTGTTCATGCAGTAAGGTGTCGAAGGTGTGCTCCCGCCGTAAGCCGATGAGCATCCCGAAGCGTTGGCAATGTACATTGTGTCTCCGAAAAGCTGTGTTGCGAGCTTGATGTACGGTGTTTCGCCGCATCCTCCGCATGCTCCCGGGAACTCGAACAGAGGCTGTGCGAACTGACTGTTCTTTACGTTTGTCGGCTTGATGCCTTCTTTGTCGCTGATCTCTTCTGTTGCGAATGTCCAGTTGTCCTTTTCCTTCAGCTGTGACTCGAGCGGTTTCATGACGAGCGCCTTGTCCTTTGCCGGGCATACTACAGAGCAGCTTCCGCAGCCTGTGCAGTCAAGCGATGACACCTGAAGTCTGTACTGATATTTGTCTAAGCCCTTGCCCTTTGCAGCTACTGTAATGAAGTCTGCAGGTGCGGCGGCTTTTTCTTCTTCGTTCAGCAGGTAAGGTCTGATTGCAGCGTGCGGGCATGCAGCCGAGCATCTGTTGCACTGGATGCAGTTGTCAGGCTGCCATTCAGGAACATCTACTGCAGTTCCTCTCTTTTCGTAAGCTGTAGTTCCTGTCTTGAAAGTTCCGTCAGCCTTGTCCATGAATACCGATACAGGAAGCTTGTCGCCCTGCTGGCTGCTGACAGGAATAACTACCTCTCTTACATGCTTAGGAAGTCCGCTGAGATCCTCTTCCTTAGGCTCTATTGCATGCCATTCAGCCGGGATATCAACCTTGACAAGTTCTGTGATGCCGCTGCTGATAGCTGCGATGTTCATGTCTACGATATCCTGTCCTTTTCTCGAGTATGACTTGATGATCGCTTTCTTCATGTATTCTTCCGCTTTGTCGATCGGGAGAACGCCGAGAAGTTTGAAGAACGATGCCTGAAGTATCGAGTTTGTTCTGCTTCTGAGTCCCAACTTCTTCGCTATGTCGATAGCATCTATGATGTAGAACTGCGCGTTCTTGTCCGCAAGTCCCCTCTTCATCGAATCAGGGATATGGTTGCCGATCTCGTCCTTGCCCCAGATGCAGTTCAGCAGGAATATTCCGCCGTCCTTCAGATCTTCAGTCATGTCGTATCTCGTCACGTATGAAGGTGCCGAGCAGGCAACGAAGTCCGCTGATGTTACGAGGTATGGTGATCTGATCGGGTCTTTTCCGAATCTCAGGTGTGACTGTGTAAGTCCGCCCGACTTCTTCGAGTCATATACGAAGTATGCCTGCGCATACATGTCTGTATTGTCGCCGATGATCTTGATGGAGTTCTTGTTTGCTCCGACAGTTCCGTCGGAACCGAGGCCCCAGAGCTTGCAGCTTACTGTGCCTGCCGGCGTTACGTCGATTTCTCCGTTCATAGGAAGCGAATGATGTGTTACATCGTCGTTGATTCCTACTGTGAAGTGATCCTTAGGCTCATCCTGCATAAGGTTCACATATACTGCTTCGATCTGGGCAGGAGTCGTGTCTTTCGAAGACAGTCCGTATCTTCCTGCGATGATCTCCATGTCTCTGCCTGATTCATAGAATGCATCTACGACATCGAGGTACAGAGGATCTCCGAGAGCTCCCGCTTCTTTACATCTGTCAAGTACTGCGATTCTCTTGACTGTTGCCGGGATCTTCTCCATGAATCTTTCGATAGCGAAAGGTCTGTAGAGATGTACATTTATCATAGCTACCTTTTTGCCTTTGGCCATGAGGTAGTCTACTGTTTCTTTCATTGTCTCGCATGCTGAACCCATTGCTATAGCAACGTACTCTGCATCTTCTGCGCCGTAGTAATCAAACAGATCGTAGTTTCTGCCTGTGATCTTGTTGATCTCCTTCATGTATTCTGAAACCACTTCCGGAACTCTGTCTATCCACTGGTTGCTTGCTTCCTTCTGCTGGAAGAAAATATCCGGGTTCTGTGTTGTTCCTCTGAGGGTAGGTCTTTCAGGGTTCAGTGCTCTCTTTCTGAATGCGTCGACCGCGTCCATGTCGAGAAGCGGAGCCACGTCTTCCTGCTCGAGTACATCTATCTTCTGAAGTTCGTGAGATGTTCTGAATCCGTCGAAGAAGTGCATGAACGGAACGCTGCTCTTGATTGCAGCCAGGTGTGCTACATTTCCGAGGTCCATAGATTCCTGCGGACTTGCCGATGCCAGCATGGCAACTCCCGTCTGTCTGCATGCCATTACATCTGAATGGTCGCCGAATATCGAAAGAGCGTGTGCCGATACTGTTCTTGCCGATACGTGGAATACTCCCGGCTCAAGTTCTCCTGCTACTTTGTATATGTTCGGGATCATAAGGAGCAGTCCCTGTGAAGCCGTATATGTCGTTGTCAGAGCTCCTGCGGACAGTGAACCGTGTACTGTTCCCGCTGCTCCTCCTTCAGACTGCATTTCGACTACGTCTACTGTCTGTCCGAAGATGTTTTTCTGGCCCTTGGCCGCCCATTCGTCCACGCACTCAGCCATTACCGAAGATGGTGTAATAGGGAATATCGCCGCTACCTCCGTGAAATTGTACGATGCGTATGCAGCTGCGGTATTTCCGTCCATTACTGCTTTTCTCATTGAAAAACCTTCCTTTCTTTTTCTTTGTTTTTCTGCGTTATTTCCAGTTTTAAACTATCTATTATTTCTATATCGTCATTTGTTAAAATGACGTGATTTCCTTTATAATATGCACATTACCATATATGATTCGTTTTGTATAATACTTATATGTTGCATTTTCTATAGCTAAATTCTATGAAAAGCGGAGATGATCCCATGATGCCGGTTTCATATCAGGCCCCGCCGAAGCGGCAGGGCCCATATGATCTGCGGTTTATTTATGTCCAAAGCTGCAGGCAAATGATGACATAGGGGGTTCACCGCTTAAAGTGCCATTTTATATATTTCTGCTGCCTTTTCCTTTGTCAGCTGTACGAAACTTCCGTGGTTAGGTGCTTCGAAGAACATGCTCTCAACGAGCTTAGGGATATCTTCTTCTTTGCCGCCGAGTTCACTGATCGATGTGCGCATGCCGATCGATTTGATGAACTGCTCGTATTTTTCGATTCCTTCGAGTGCTGTTGCTTCAGGATCTTCGAAGTTCATCTCACATCCCCATACTCTTGTTGCGAACATTACGAATCTTTCCGGTCCCTGTTCCTTCAGAGCATATCTCATCCATGAAGGGAAGAGAACTGCCAGGCCTTCGCCGTGTGAGCATCCGTATGTTGTGGAAAGTTCGTTCTCCATGTGATGTGTGCCCCAGTCCTGTGCACGGCCCACGCCTGTAATGTTATTATGTGCTACTGTAGCTCCCCACATGATATTTGCACGTGCGTCGTAGTTGCTCGGGTCAGCCATAGCGCGCTTTCCTTCTTTTATAAGTGTCAGCATTACTGCTTCAAGCAGACGGTCTGTGAGCTCAACACCCTGAGTATGTGAGAAGTAACGCTCCATGCAGTGCGCGATGATGTCTGTAACGCCGCTTGCTGTCTGATAAGGCGGAAGTGAGCATGTGAGTTCAGGGTTCATTATCGAGAACTTAGGTCTGAGGATGTCTCCGTCTGCGCATCTCTTGTGCATTCCGTCTTCGTGTGTTACTACTGAGTCTGTTGAACCTTCGCTGCCGGAAGCTGCGAGTGTTACGATAGTACCTACAGGCAGTGCTTCTTCAACAACTTTTCCTGTGTAGAAATCCCAGAAGTCTCCGTCATAAGGTACTCCGAGAGCGATAGCCTTTGCTGAGTCTATTACGCTGCCTCCGCCGATCGGGAGCAGGAAATCTACATTTTCCTTGCGGGCAAGTTCGATGCCTTCATAGATGAGTCCGCTCTTAGGGTTTGGTGCAACTCCGCCGAGTTCTACATATTCAACTCCTGCTTCGTCGAGTGATGCCTTGACACGGTCGAGAAGTCCTGATCTTTTAACAGAACCGCCGCCGTAATGAATCAGTACCTTGTGGCCGCCGTACTTTTTAACGTACTCGCCTGTCTGCTTCTCTGTCTCTTTGCCGAATAAGAAATATGTCGGGCTGTAAAATGTGAAATTATCCATGATTAACCTCCTATAGTTTTCGATGGTTCGACTTTTTTATCTTGGCCTCATTATATCTGTTGTCGGACCGGAACGATTTGCACTTATTCGTCATTTTTTTGCAGAGTCTCACTTTTGATTTCGCATTTTACCCGGCGGCGTATACGCGCCTTATATATATGTTGCAAAAATGCTGCAAACTAACTGACCACAAATTGCAAAAATCACACGAGTACATGCAAACCATCGAAAAAACGGCTGCTATATAATAATCGAAGAATGGAGGGACCGTCATGAGTAAATTAATGGACGAGTTTTACAACGATCTCGACCGGTGCTATGCGGAAGGCAGCCTCGAGTCGACAGAACAATTCCTTCTGGACTGCGCCAACAGCACGCAGGCGGAAGGCAGCGACGAGACGAACAAACTGATCGCAGTATATAACGAGCTTGGATCGCTGTACCGCGGCACCAGCAGATACTCAAAATCTCTGGCGGCTTTTGGAAAAGCTAAAGAACTCGCAGCTGAGATTTACGGAGAAGACTGTACCGAATATGCGACGATCTTAAATAATATGGCCGGCACATACAGACTGATCAAAGAGTATGATACAGCGGTCGAACTTTTTCAGAAGACACTTAAGATATATAAAAGTGAAGGCATGAGCGAAAACTATGTTTATGCCAGCGCGCTGAACAATCTTTCTCTGGTTTATCAGGAAACAAAGCAGTATGACAAAGCGATAATCTACCTCGAAGAGGCCCTGGCACTGATAGAATCTATGCCGGAACACCGTCAGGAGATCGCCATTACCTACAGCAATCTCACTGCGCTTTATCACGCATCGGGCGAGGAGGAAAAAGCCATGTCCTGCCTGGAACGCGCGATCAGAGAATACGAAAAGTGCCCGGAAGACGAGCGCTCCCATTACGCCGCGGCTCTCAACAGCCTGGCCGGTTATCTTTATGCGGAAGGCCAATGCGACCGGGCTATAGAATTGTATCTAAAATCCGCCGGATATACCAAAAGATTTTTCGGAGAAAACATAGAATACGGGATCACTTGTCAGAATATGCGCTGGGCATATGAAAAACTCGGCAAGCGCGACGAAGCCATCGCTTCTTTAAGGAAGGCGGCGGAAATATACAAACGCATCCTGGGCCCCGACAACGACCGCACGCGCAATGCGGAAGACGATCTGGCCAGACTGGAAAAAGAGGCCGGCTGATGAAAGGACTGGAACTTGCAGAGAGATATTTCAACGAAGCCGGACGTCCGGCGCTGGAAAAAGCGCTGCCCGATCTGATGCCGCGCCTGGCAGCAGGACTTGCGGGGGAAGGATCGGAATGCTTCGAATTCGATGACGAATATTCCCGCGACCATGACTGGGGGCCTTCGTTCTGCATCTGGCTGGATGAAGACGATTTTCAGTCATACGGAAATGAAGTACAGAAAATATACAACGGGCTGCCGAAGGATTTCCTCGGATATCCGGAAAGGAAAGACGGACCGAACAGCCGGGGGCGAGTCGGCTGCCTGAGCATAAGATCATGGTACCTGAAATTCACAGGCTGCCCCGAAGGTCCTGAAAACGCCGTCCAGTGGATGCGTATCCCGGAAGCGTTCCTCGCGACCGCTTCGAACGGCAGAGTCTTTTACGACGAATACGGCCGCTTCACCGGGATCAGAAACAGAATCAAAGACTATTACCCAGAAGATGTACGCATAAAGAAAATCACGGCGCGCGCCGCCGTAATGTCACAGGCCGGACAGTATAACTATCCGCGCTGCCTGAAACGAGGCGAAACCGTTGCCGCATATCTCGCACTGGCAGAGTTTATCAAAGCAGCGATTTCCCTGACATATCTTCTCAACAGAAAATATGCGCCTTTTTACAAATGGATGTATCGCGGCATGGACGATTTCACGATACTGCCGAGGATAAAATCGCAGATACTCGCACTTGGCTCCGGCAGCAGCGAAAATGCCCAGGAAACGATCGAAGGCATCTGCATCAATATCGCAGCGGAACTGAGACGTCAGCACCTCAGTGAAAACAGCAGCGCATTTCTGCTCGACCACTGCGGCGAAATGACGGAGCACATCAGCGATCCGCAAATAAAACAAATGCATATAATGGAGGGATGATCAATATGTCAACAAATACAGCAGACGAAATAATAGCCATCGAATGGAGAATGTTCGACGCGACTCAGAACCGCGGAGGGCGCGCTGCCTGTCAGGATGATATGGATACATTTTATATAATGCGCTCCAGTCAGCTCGAAGCATGGAACGAATTCATGCGCGAAAGCTACTGCGACGATCTTCTCGAAGCTCAGAAACAGGGAAGAAATCTCATCAGTGAAAAGTACGGCTACATGATGGAACGCACCAATCCCGTTGAATTTGAAGAGATCCGGGACATGCTCCCGCCGCGCGATCCTGAAAAAGACGAAATAATCGATAAAATATGCCTGGCGCACACAGAATGGCTCGATAAGCTTGCCAAATGGTATCCGCACCTCGCAAACCAGGGCCGCCCGATCCACAGAACAGGCGACGCGATCGATGTCACATCTTTCGAAACATATCTCTGGGGAGAGCTGGCAACTTACTCCCTGAAAACCATCAGGCTCTACGCTGAATATGTTGAAAAACTGCAGGACGACGGTCTGAATATGAATACAATGATAATGAACAACATGGTCACAAAATATGGCTACAGCTCAATGCAGGCGGCCGAAGAAAGGCTTGCCGGAAAGTAGAAAAAATACGAGAGGGAAAAAGATTGAAGAAAAAAAAGACTGATAAAACCGCGATAGACATGACGAACGGTCCGCTGGCCAGAAAGATACTGCTCTTCAGCCTGCCGCTTATGGCTACAAATGTGTTGCAGCTTCTTTTCAATGCCGCGGATATAATTGTCGTAGGCCGTTTTGCCGGGCACACGAGCCTGGCGGCAGTAGGCAGCACAGCATCAGTCATCAATCTTTTCATCACCCTGCTCGTCGGTATTTCCGTCGGCGTGAACGTCGTCATCGCGAGATACATCGGCGAAACCGGCAGAAGCAAAGAAATATCGCGCGCCCTTCACACTTCGATAACGATAGCACTGATCGGAGGCGCCGTGCTCGGAGCCATCGGCATTCTCAGTTCGGGACTAGTGCTCGACCTCATCTCCACCCCGAAAGACATTAAACCTCTCGCGCTCGTTTACGTGCGCATATACTATATCGGGACACCGTTTGTAATGATATACAATTACGGCGCGTCGGCTTTGAGAGCCAAAGGCGATACGAAACGTCCCCTTCTTTTCATGCTCGTCAGCGGCACACTGAACGTGTGTCTCAATTTGTTTTTTGTAATATGCATGCACATGGCCGTTTCGGGCGTAGCGATCGCCACGGTCATAAGTCAGGGAGTCAGCGCTGTACTCATTCTCCGATACCTCTCCAAGTCAGACGGCGACCTGCGCTTCTCATTCAGCAAATTATGTTTCGACAAACGCAGCATGTACAGCATGATGCGCATAGGTATCCCGGCCGGCGCCCAGGGATGCCTGTTCAGCCTTTCGAACGTCGTGATACAGAGCGGCATCAACGCCTATGGCGGCATCATTGTCGCAGGCTGCGCAGCCGGAGAAAACATCGAAAGCTTTATCTACTTCGCGATGAACTCATTCCATCATGCCGCCCAGACATTCATAAGCCAGAACATCGGCGCTTCGAAATACGGCAGGATCTCCCGCATCATCAGAACGTGCCTCGTGTACACTCTCATCCTCGGAGCAATACTCTGTTCTGCCGCGGGCTTCTTCGCGCCGCAGCTGATCAGCATTTACAACGGTGATGCCGCAGTAATAAACGCGGGCGTGCAGAGGCTGATGACGGTCGCTGTCTTCTATATGATATTCGGCGTGGCCGACGTTTTCATCGGAGCTATCCGCGGATACGGCATACCTATCGTGCCTGTCGTAATCAACCTGATCGGCACCTGCGTATTCCGTCTGCTCTGGGTAACATTCCTGGACACGAGCACTCACGGAGTCCAGTGGGTATATGCATCATATCCGATCAGCTGGGTGATAGTTACTGTTACGCTGGCCATTTACTGGATACACCTGAGACACAAAGAAAACAAAGAAAAGTTTGTTAATAAGGAGACTGAATGATAAAATAGACATTACTTGGATTGAATAAATAGATTGATTGGTTGGTGACTTTAATGAAATACGAAGAAGTAATGGAAATACTGTCGCAGTGCGGCACCGGAGCGGTGCTGACTGCGCAGGACGGCACGATCATGGCCGTAAATGATGCCGGCGACAAACTGCTGCACGGCGGCGGAACCCTTGAGGGAAAATCGATCAGAGATGCAGCGCCTATATTGTCCTCCGATTCGGAAGACATACTGTACGAAAACCCGGTTTTCGGAGAATACCTCCTGCGCATACCGGGGCCGGAGCTTTCAGATCTGCCTGCAGATTCGTGCATGATCTACTTCCGCGACGCCACGAACGATGCCTGTCACGATATGCTGATCAGCGTTTTCAATCAGCTGAATGAGGCCATCGCCCTTTACGATGCCGACGCGAGAGTATATCTTCTCAACAATGCGGTTACAAATCTGGAAGCGATCGTAACGCAGGACGTCCGCGGCGAGACGGCAGATACGGTATATCAGTATCTGGACGGCACAGAGCTCAGCATCACCCAGGTGCTCAGAGAAAAGCATTCTATCCTCGACGAACACGTACATTACACCACACGTTTCGGACGCAACGTCGATGTAGTAGCGAGCGATTACCCTATTACTCAGAACGGGCAGACACTCGGCGCATTCTGTGTCATGGAGGATTACAGCAAAATAGACGACCTGCACAAGCAGATCATGGATCTGCAGGGCAAACTGATGGATACGGCCATGCCGGGCAAACACAGAGCCAAGTCGATCCTCAGACCGCGCTACACATTCAAAAATATCATTTACGTCAATGACGGCATGAGCAACGTCGTCGCCCAGTGCAAGCAGATCGCCAAAGGCGATTCCTCCGTAATGATATACGGAGAAACCGGCACCGGAAAAGAACTTTTCGCCCAGAGCATCCACAACGCCAGCAGGCGCGCGGACGATCCGTTCCTGGCGATCAACTGCGCCGCGATCCCGGAAAGTCTTCTCGAAGGACTGCTGTTCGGAACAGAGAAAGGTGCCTATACCGGCGCCGAAAGCAGACCGGGATTATTCGAGCAGGCCAATCACGGAACGCTCCTGCTGGATGAGATAAATTCCATGGATATAAATCTGCAGTCTAAACTGCTGCGCGTGCTGCAGGAAGGCACTGTACGCCGCGTCGGAGGCGCATATGAAATCGATGTAGACGTACGCGTTCTCTCGAATATCAATATTCCTCCGAACGAAGCGATCGAAAACAACAAGCTCCGCCGCGACCTGTTCTACAGACTCGGCGTAGTGAATATCAGCATACCGCCTCTGCGCGACCGTAAAGACGATATCCCGCTTCTGTCGAAGCACTTTATTATAACGTACAACAAAAAGCTGGGGAAAAACATCACCAATATCGATGCGCAGACTCTTGAACGGTTCTACGCCTATGAATGGCCGGGCAATGTCCGTGAACTCCAGCACGCGATAGAACACGCCATGAATATAATGCCTGACGGCTACGATGTGATCACCACGGAATTTATTCCGGAACACATAATAGAAGAGACCAGTGTCACCAAGGTCATGGATACTCATGCGCCTTCGCTGCCGGAAGGTTCGTTCCACAATACGATGCACGACATCGAACTGCGTACGATATGCAAGATCCTGCAGGAAAACAACGGCAACATCTCCAAGTCCGCCCGCGAACTCAAGATGAGCAGACAGAGCCTGCAGTACCGTATCAAGAGATTCCAGATCGATCTGGACAAACTGCTTGGCAGAGATCAATAGAAAAAACATCACAGGGGGGATAATAACAATGAAAAGAAAAATCGAAGTTTTTGACTATGCAAACGATATCATGCAGGCTTTAAAGACAGGCGTGCTGCTCACTACCAAGGCAGACACCGTTGATTCCATGGCCATATCATGGGGCTCGCTCGGGATATTCCTGGACAAGGACTTTTTCTGCACATATGTCAGAGAAAGCCGTTATACAAAAAAACAGCTCGATAAAAATCCGGAATTCACCATCAACGTCCCGGTCGGCGCGTACGACAAAAAAATCCTCGGGTACTGTGGTACTAAATCCGGAAAAGACACTGATAAAATCAAAGATCTCGGCCTGACGCTCGAGGAACCTGAAGTCATCAGTGTCCCGGGCATCAGAGAAATGCCTCTGACGCTCGAATGCAGGATGCTTTTCGGCGAAGTCCAGAATATCGTCAACATCCGCAACGATGCGCTGATGAGAAAATTCTATATCGATGTCGCTGATTTCCAGTTCGCATCCAAGGACTATCCGATCGACTACCACACTGAATTCTACGGAGAGATAGTGAGCGCATACATCATCGAATAGCAGTAATATCATTGTGTCGGCAGTCACCGCCTGTCCCGGGTATCACTGCGTGACACAGCCTGACGGAACGAAGGTCAGATGCAAAACTGCGGGCGATGAATATTTTCATTACTGCACGAACGCATCCGGAAATGTGATCCAGCGCGATCCGCAGACGAAAGTCTGGAAACAGCTCACATATTCCGGCGGCGTGATGTCTTTCGGCAGCAGTGTCTGGAGCAGCTGGACGGCAGCCAGGAAAATAAAGATCAGCAGGTAGATAAAATCCAAAAAATAACAATAAAAAACTGGCGCAAATTTCCGGGAATGAGAATTTACGCCATGTTTTTTATTGCCGCAGGCCTGCCGCTGCAGATAGTATGATAATCACTTGTTTATCAAAATATTTGATTACCGCAATCCATTGGAGTTTGGTACGCTCTTAATATTCTTATATTATCGGCACTGCCTGCGTCATATGTTCAGCTATGCAATTGTTGCTTTTGTTGCTTTGTCTTAAACCATCAGCCTCCGAAGTACATTCTGAATACGCAGATAACTACGAATATCAGTATGACCGGCAGGACTACGTTGTAGTATCCTTTCATCCAGTTTCCGACACGTATCTTCCCGGCGCCCATATTGACTTCCTGCTGGAATTTTGCAAATCCCATCACGAACACTACGAATGCCAGCTCTGATACAGCCGAGAACGTCAGTCCGAATGCTGTTCCTATCATATCGAAGAAGCTGAAGATATCCATGCCGAAGATCTTGAATGCCGAAAGGACTCCAACTCCCTGATTCAATGTAACTATTACACTCACGCCGTATGTGACCAGTACTACGATCAGATTAGCCGTTTTACGCGGTATATTGAATCTCTCTCCCAGGTTGACGACTGCGCCTTCCAGGACTGCCACCATCGAAGTTATGCAGGCCAGGAACACAGCGAACAGGAACAGACATCCGAAGATCCTTCCTGCTACAGGTCCCATGCTGTTGAACAGCTGCGGCAGAGAAATGAAGATCAGTCCAGGGCCCGATGACGGAGCTATACCGTAAGCGAACAGCGCCGGCATTATTACCATTCCTGCCAGGAACGCCACACTTGTGTCCATCGCTACTGCGATCACCGAGTCTGTACAGAGATTCGAATCCTTCGCGACATATGAGCCGTATACGAAGGCTATTGCCATGCCTATGCCTACCGAGAAGAATACCTGCACTACTGCAGCCTGGAATATATCCATGAAGTCCACTGCCGAGAAATCAGGTACCAGATACCATCTCAGGCCTTTGCCTGCACCCGGAAGATTGCATGAATAGATCGCCAGACCTATCAGCAGCACTATCAGAGTTGGAAGCG
>JALCRY010000058.1 GCA_022652985.1 Eubacteriaceae bacterium
ATTGTCGGGATTCTGAAATACCATGCCCGCGCTCTGACGGACATCCCAGAGGTGATCTTCGTCTTTTGTATCATATCCGTTTACGATGACTGTGCCTTCAGTCGGGAGAAGAAGAGCATTCATGCATTTGGCGAGAGTGGATTTTCCGCTTCCGTTCTGACCTATGATCGCAGTAAAAGACCCGCGTTCGATATCCATGGAAACATGATCTATCGCGCGTTTCGGCGTTCCGCTCTCGTCCTGTATATAATCATATACCAGATCATTTATCTGAATGATGTTTTTTTTATCTGTAGTATTCATCCAATGCCTGTTTCAGTTTATCAGCTTTCATCTGTCCCGGGGCAGTGCCTCTTACGCCTGCGGCAAACGTTATGACAGAGCCGAATTCTCCGCCGCATATCCTGCTCGTCTGTCCCGTTTCTCCCATTGATATGGCGACTATCATCGTCTTTGAGTATTCCTCATGGAATATTCTCGCCGCTTCCAGAAGTGTATACACATCTTCCGGCTTCCGCGGCGTCACCGCGATCTTCAGTATGTCGCCCTGCATATTATCCATAGCGCAGTACTTTCTCACCAGTTCTTCAACCGGGAGAGTATCGCTGAAGTCATGACTCGACAGGATCGTATACTTGCCTTCCTTCCGCACCATATCACACAGAAGTGATATCCGCTCCGGCTCATATTCCTCGTCTCCGTTGAACGCTTCGCAGTCGATGATATCGGCCTGCGTCCCGGCGGCAATACTTCTTATATGATCGAGATACTCTCTTCTTTCCATTGCTGCCGACCATCCGCCCTCAGCAACAGTTCTTACCGTATATATGACCGGCAGTCCCGTCTCTTCATGTATATCGTCAATAAGTGCAGACACATTGGCAATATTAAGATATTCCGCCGGCAGCATATAATCGGCTCTTATCTCGAGAATGTCGCAGGGCATTTCTTTGGCCTTTGCCGCCTCCTCGAGCATTTCACGCGGATTGCTTCCCGCAAGCGGCACGCATATCTTCGGCAGCCCGCTGCCTATTTCTATATCTCTGATTTTGATCATATCAGTTGGATCCTCCTGTTAAATATAGCATTGTATATTCTAACACAAAAAAACATGACTCACAACATACGTGTCCGTCGATTCGCCCCGCATGCAAAAAGATCCCGGGCATGATGCTCCGGGATCCTTTAGTGCCTGTATCCGGCCAAGGGTCCTTACTTTTTCCCTGATCACGGCTGTTTGTATACCCTATTCCAAGATTAGATGAGGTCTGCAGACTCGATATCCGGCCAATGGGCCTTATTTTTTCCCTGATTTTATGAAATCCGATATCGGCTCCCTGCCCGCTTTTCGCAGATAAAACAAGACCGCGCTGCATGCGCGGTCTTGTGACCTGTCTTTTGTTTCGAATTACTCGATGATCTCTGTTACAACTCCGGATCCTACTGTTCTTCCGCCTTCTCTGATAGCGAATCTCAGTCCTTCTTCGATAGCGATCGGTGTGATAAGGTCTATCTCCATCACTACGTTGTCTCCAGGCATGCACATCTCTGTGCCTTCAGGAAGCTGAAGATCTCCTGTTACGTCCGTTGTTCTGAAATAGAACTGCGGTCTGTATCCGTTGAAGAACGGTGTATGTCTTCCGCCTTCTTCTTTCTTCAGTACGTATACCTGTCCTTTGAACTTTGTATGCGGATGGATCGATCCCGGCTTGGCTATTACCTGCCCTCTTTCGATCTCGTCTCTCTGTACTCCTCTGAGCAGTGCTCCGATGTTGTCTCCAGGTACTGCTTCGTCCAGCAGTTTTCTGAACATCTCGATACCTGTTACTACGACCTGTCTCTTCTCGTCTGTCAGTCCTACGATCTCGACTGTGTCGTTCATCTTCAGCTGGCCTCTCTCGACTCTTCCTGTGGCTACTGTTCCACGTCCTGTGATCGAGAATACGTCCTCTACAGGCATCAGGAACGGCTTGTCTGTCGCTCTCTGCGGCTCAGGAATGTATGAGTCTACTGCTTCCATCAGTTCTACTACTGCATCTCCCCACTCGCTTGCAGGGTCTTCCAGTGCTTTCAGCGCTGATCCTCTGATGATCGGTGTGTCGTCTCCCGGGAAGTCATACTCGTCAAGAAGTTCTCTTACTTCCATCTCTACCAGGTCAAGCAGCTCTTCGTCGTCTACCATGTCGCACTTGTTCAGGAATACGATGATGTATGGTACTCCCACCTGTCTTGCGAGCAGGATGTGCTCTCTTGTCTGCGGCATCGGTCCGTCTGTTGCTGCTACTACCAGGATAGCTCCGTCCATCTGAGCTGCTCCTGTGATCATGTTCTTTACATAGTCGGCATGTCCCGGGCAGTCTACGTGTGCGTAGTGTCTGTTCGGTGTTTCATACTCAACGTGTGCCGATGAGATCGTGATTCCTCTCTCCTTCTCTTCAGGAGCTTTGTCGATCTCGTCGAACTCTACGTTCGATCCGAGGTCATATCTGTTCTTCAGCACCTTTGTGATCGCTGCTGTAAGAGTTGTCTTGCCGTGGTCAACGTGTCCGATAGTTCCGATGTTGATATGCGGCTTGGTTCTTTCATACTTCTGCTTTGCCATTTTTACTATTCCTCCTAATAAAAATTTCATTTAATATATACTTGGAGCTGTTGAGCAGAATTGAACTGCCGAACCTCTTCCTTACCAAGGAAGTGCTCTACCGACTGAGCTACAACAGCACGTACGTAACATTTAAATATTACTATATTATGCTTGTGATGTCAACGCTTGCAGGGCATTATCGATACACAAAACCCCGAAGTTTTTCTCCGGGGTTTTGCTGTTTAAAAAATGTATAACTATGTGCGAACTGACTATTCTTCAGTCTGAAGTTCATCGTATTTTATTGGTGATGTAGGATCATCGCCTACAATATTGACTACCGGCTGCGGCCTTCTGTTGAATGTCATTGTCAGGCTCTTATTCGAGTAATGCCCCGCCGGATCTATCTGATATTTGCAATCGACTATTTTCTGCAGATCTATGTCAGCATAAACGATTCCTTCAGCATCTCTCGGCAGCTTTTCTGTCAGGATTTTCCCGTTTGGTCCTATGATGCACGCATCGCCGCCGCCATATTTAACAAACTCACTGTAAGGAGGCAAATTACCCATGGCATCATCTATTTCCTTCGTATTGATGTGTGTACTCATAATAACAAAGGACTGTGTCGCTTCCGCATAAAATCTCGACGCGACTTCGTTCGGCTGTTCTGAAACTAACGCTTCCTCATCCGGGAGGAAACAAGGCCATGATGCTACATGTACCTGCTCATTTTGCGCTGCCATCGCCTGTATGTTCAGCGGTATCCAGTGTTCCCAGCATTGAAGCCCTCCGAGACGCCCGATTTCTGTATCAAACACCGGCATCATGCTTCCTTCTCCGTCTCCCCAGATGAGTCTTTCTCCGCCGGAAGGTTTCATTTTACGGTGTTTACCCATAAGATCCCCGACCGGATTGAACCAAAGCTGTGTCAGATATAACGATGCGCCTTCCTTTTCGGTAACGGATACGCATACATATATACCGTTTTCTCTGGCTGCTTCACTGAGCTGTTTAACGATAGGCCCCGGTATTTCCACGGAGTTCTCCAGCAGCTTCTGCTGCAGATGAGATCCCGTACCCGGATCCGTCAGCCAAACCCACCACGGATATCCGCTGATATAGCCTTCCGGGAACCCTATTATCTTCGCACCGTTATCGGCTGCTTCCTTAATAAGTGCACAAGCTTTGTCCGTCGTTCCCTGTGCATCAAGAAATACCGGTGCAGCCTGAACTGCTGCTGCCTTGAACTTAGGATAATTCTTTTCCATTTTTCTTCTCCATTTTTTCCGCGCATATGGATGCGCCTGTTTAATAATAAGCAACGCTTTTATATTCGACTTTTAATGTATTTTTTTACCCCTTTGCTGTGCTGTAAATTATTCAGTCTGTGAATACCTGCTGATCATATGTCTCTTCAATAACTCGGAGCAGGCAGTAAACAGCCTCGGTATAAGGTACCTCCAGCCCCTTTTCCTTCGCCTTTTTAACAATACCTCCATTGATAAAAGACACTTCTGTCTTCCTCCTGCGGCGGACATCCTGAGCCATGGACGTGAAGTGATCAGCATGTTCTGTATATGTATTTTCCAGACTGGCGATGATTGCTTCAGCCGACGCTTTCACACCGTGAGCATTGGCTGTCATCGCAGTTTCTCTTGCTATCTGTTCTGCCAGGAAACGGCCCTCCTCTACACCGCCGACACCGCCGCATGGTACATAACATATTGCCGTCGTACTGTTTATTGCGGCATTGAATGCAACTTTTTCCCATATAGCAACGAAGACATCTTCCGTGATTTCAGAATTAAACCCCGCGTCCAGGAGCACCTGATTGACCGCGATGATCTCCTCATTAAGTTTTCCGTTTGCTGTCATGACTTTGACATATCCGCTTCCCTGCGATGAAATGTCACCCGGCGCATGAAGGTCGCTTGCGTAATTTGTAACTCCCGCCAATATGTGATCAAAGTCAAAGAACTCGCTGATAAGTTCGATATTGCCGAGTCCGTTCTGAAGCGTAAGGATATATGTGTCAGGTCCTATAAAATTATTTGCCGTTTCCAGTGCAGACCTCGAATACAGTGTCTTTGTAAACAGCAGTGCGAGATCTACTTTTTCAGTCATATCCTCAGCTTTTTTCGCTTTAACATCAATTTTGTGTTTTCCAGTCTCGTCTTCCAGCAATATACCATGCCCGTTGATCGCATCCAGCACCGCAGGCACCACATCAATCATCGTAACTTCATTCCCCGCCATTGCCAGCTTTCCGCCAAACAATGTTCCCATCGCTCCGGCGCCGATAACCGCAATTTTCATTTTTGTCCTCCTCGGCTGCCATGCAGCCTGTTATTTTATTAAAACATTTAAAAACTTTCTTGGAATTTCCTTATCGCAATGCTTTGTTAAATATTACTACGATGCCGCCTAACACCGCAACACCTGCCATGCAGTAAAAACTTGCATTCCAGCCTACAGCGGAAAGAAGCATCCCGAAAATCGTCGTTGCCATAAATGCGCCGATCCATTGTGCGGTGTTGAGTACAGCTGATGCTGTTGCACCCTGCTGAGATTTAACAACTTCTGTAATAGATGTAAAACTAAGCCCGGCCTCTGCCATAGAAACGAGTCCATAAAGAATAACCAGTACAATATAATTACTTGCGTTGAACAAAGGAAATAGTGCAATCACTACTCCCAGCAGCACGAGTGTAGCTGCGAGAGTCTTCTTTCTTGATCCGCATTTATCAGCTATGACTCCTCCGATTATTCCTACAGGTATACCAATAAGACTGGCAATACTTACAAGGCTTCCCGCTGCAGTGGAACTGATTCCTCCAATCTGAACCATATACGTCGGAAGATAGTTAAATGCTCCGAAATGGGCTATGCAAAATGCCAGGAATGGTATGCAGATGAGCCACACCGCCTTATTTTTCAAAACCGCCCCCAGTGCACCGCTTGCACTTTCCGTCGACTCAGCATTCTGTGCTGATGCACTTTTGCTTTCCGATGAGCTGTGTCCAACCGAATCAAGATTTCTGGCTGCAAATATCCATAGCACCAGCCCTGCTGCACCTATGCCTGCGTTGAGCCACCAAAAGCTCCTCCAGGAAGATACAGAAGCCATGATCGGAGCAAGATTCAATGCAAGTATCTGTCCAAATGACATATAGCACATCAGCAGTCCCATAGCCGTACCTCTTTTTTCATCTGAAAAAGCATTTGCTACCGCTGCCGGTCCTATTGTCGCCAGGAACAAGAGACCTATGCCTTCTATTCCACGGCTGACCAGTAATATTGAATAGCTTGATGCAATCGCTCCCATTGAAGATCCGGCAATTATAGCCACAAGAGATATCAAGCCTGTTTTGAATGAACCGTATTTGGTAATTAGCATACCCATTGGTATAGAAAGGAATATACCCGCCAGTGAAAATATCGAAATCAGGATTCCCGACTGCCCTGTAGTCAAATCAAAATCATTTACTATGTTTATCAGGACCGGTGAAACTTTGTTCATGCAAACAGCCCCGGCCATCATCGAAATGAGCATCACCGTTAGGATAAGCCCTGCCGATGTTTTTTTATTTACTGGCTTTAAATTATCACGTTCTTCCATTATATATCTCCTTATTTTTTATTGAACTCGGCTGATCCGGCAATTTCTTTCTGCATTTTAGAATATAATTCAGGCCTGAAATCAGGAGATATTCCGTTTCCGCCTCTGAATATAGGAATTTCTGCTGTTCTGTCAGCATGTTCAAGATCAATGGTTCCAAGCTTAAGTCCCGCAATATCACATCCTGATTCTTCAAAATATGTTCCTACCCATGTGCGCGGATATGTCGAGCCGTTAATATTCGCTTCAGGTCCGACAACACTGCTTCCGCCGTTAAACCATGAATCGTGATCTCTTCCGCAGAGATTTGCTGATGCTATAAACATATAATTGATCATTGAATATGTATTAATTGTCATTCTTGAAGAGACTTTCGTACATTCGTTTATTGGCGCTGCAGTAACGTTCAGATGCAGGCGCGCACCCATTGCTCTCGAAAAGCGGATGATTTCCGGGAAACAGTATGTGTCATAGCAGATTGAAATGCCGACTGGACCCCAAGGTGTATCTATCAGAACCGGATCCTCTCCTCTTACTGCCCAGTTTCCTTCTGTAAACGGCAGATGGAGTTTCCTGTAAGTCTCCGCAGTTCCGTCCGGATGAATGATTGCTGCCGAATTATATACTGTTTTCTGATCTTTCGCATCAAGTTCAGCCATGCCGAACACAACATACATCCCGTATTTCACGGCGATTTTCGATATTTTTTCTGTCGCCGGCCCGGGAATCGTCTCCGCAAGTCTGACATGCATTTTTTCCTCACGCACGTTTGTGGAACTGTCGTCATCATATCCGGTCAGTGCTGTTTCCGGGAATACCAGAAATTCGCATCCCTGTTTTCCCGCAGCCTCCGTGTATTCTGCAATGTGCTGCAGATTCTTATCTTTATTCCCCCATTCAGCATTAAAATTAACAACACCGATATTCATAATATCTCTCATAATATTACCTCCGTTTTTTTATTAGTTTTCGTCACCAAGCAGATCTTCAAAGGTCAGACTGTGATTCGGTGACTTGCCGATTACTGTAACTGGCGCATGTGATGACTCATCAACAATGAGTCGGATGCTCTGATTCGATTCATGCCCTGCCGGATCTGAAAGGAATTTCCCGCCGATAACTGCATTAAGATCCAGTGTCGCATAGCATATGCCCTCTTCATCTCGAGGTACTCTTGCCATAATTCTGCCCAGCGGATCCACTATCATTGTCATACCGTATCCCGGCTCCATGATTGCTCTCTGTTTATCAGTAGTACACAAATATTCACGCATAGCTTCTGTCATTACTTGCGAAGATACAACTGAATAACACTGATTAACAATTGAATATGCTCTTTCCCCTATTTCAAGAGTTCCGTTTGAGAAAAGATGCTCTTCCATCGGAAAGGCCGACGGCCATGACTGAACATGGATCTGTTCATTCTTCTGAGCCATTACCATTGTGAAACCAGGTACAAGATGCTCCCAGCATTCCAATCCTCCCAAACGTCCGATTTCAGTATCGAATACAGGCATCATGCTTGCATCTCCCTCGCCCCAGATGTATCTTTCCGCTCCGGAGAGGCGAAGCTTACGATGTTTCCCAATAAGATTGCCCTGAGGGTCAAACCACAATTGTGTCAGATATAATGAAGCTACTTCTTTTTCCGTGACAGAGACACAAACATACACCTGATTTTCTTTAGCTGCTTCAGCCAGGCGGCGTGTCGTCATACTCGGAATTGTTACCGAATTCTTTACAAGTCTGATGTAATGCGCCATTCCCGCAGACGGTTCATCAAGCCAGATCCACCACGGATAACCCGGAATAAGAGCCTCTGGAAAAGCAACAAGCTTAGCGCCGTTAGATGCTGCTTCCTTTACGATCCCACAGACTTTTTCTACAGTAGCATCACGATCCAGAAATACCGGTGCCGTCTGCACTGCTGCAACTTTAACTGTCGGAAAATAATCTGTAGGTGAAAAATCGTTCATTTTGTTTCTCCTTTTCTTGATATATTAGTACATAATTCAATTTTGGTTATAATGAAATGCCTGCAATCATCCTTTGTATCTTTCCGGCTACATCTTCAAGTTCCTTTTTCCTTTCATCGGACATCTGCGGGTCTATAACTTCTTTTACGCCGCCTTTCCCCAGTCTGACTGGAAGACCCATAGCGCAGCCTTCAAACCCCAGTTCATCGCACATTGGCGTCGTGCATGGCATGATCATATCCGAATCTGTTGCTATAGCTTCTATCATTGCAGCCATAGTCACTCCTGACGTATAGCCTGTCGTTGTTGCGGTCTTAAGATTCGTCCAGTTAATGAACCATTCTCCGCATTCTTTTTCTATTTCCTTTTTTTCATCATCCGAAAGGATTAACGGTACACCGCCGTAAGTCATATTTTCATATAGACGGAGTGCTCCGCCGCCATGTTCGCCGATGCAAATAGCATTTATTCCCCCATAAGGTTTCCCTGTAACTTTTTCTGCAGCCCATTTCATCCTCACTGTGTCATTTCCAGCCAGTCCCAGGATCTGATTTTTGTTCCATCCAAGCAGCTTCTGATAAACATATACGAAAACGTCCACCGGATTTGCCGATATGATGACTACTGTCGTCGGCTTGCAGTTTTTCTTAAGTTGTTCACAGATCGGAGCGATGAGCTCTGCGTTGCTCTGCAGTTCCTGCGCCCTGTCAGTCATATCTGCACTGATTGGTTTAGAAGCTGCACTGTAAATGATATCGCAGTCGGCAAAATCGGAATAATCTCTTGCCAAAGATACTTTTGTCCTTGAAACCTGCAAAAATGCTTGCCCCATATCCATAACGTTCGCTGCCGCAAAATTTTCTTTTACGTCCATGAGTTTTATTTCGTCAAGGCAGCCTTTAAGTCCTGCAACAAATGCAGTTGTTCCACCAAGCCTTCCCGCTCCTCCGATAACTCCTAATTTCATTTTTCTCTCCTATATCTTTTTTTACAAATTTCTATTTTGGAAATGCTATCGGACCGCCGCCGCAAAAGCGGCGGAAGTTTTAATAGTAAATAATTCTTGGATTTTTTGCATACGCCTGGAAATGATTATTCTTTTCCTGCCAGCCTCTCAAGTTCGGCATATCTTGTATCAACCATCTGCTGGATACTGTCTATCTGCTCATCTGTCAGCTTTTTAAACTTTGAAATGCCTTGTACAAACTCTCTGATAGGCATAGGATCCTTGATTACTTTGTTGATTTTATATCCATTTTCATCCTTTTCCCAGAGAGGGAACATGTTGGATTTAACTGCTTTTCTTGCAACTGCTATACACTGGTCTGATGCATATCCCCAGCCTGTAGGGCATGGTGAAAAAACATGAAGATAAGCAAATCCCTTTTTGCTGGCTGCAAGGCCTTTCTGCACCTTCTCCACAAAATCTTTCATATCTGACGGAGATGCTGTCGCGCAGTATTCCAGACCGTGCATCGAAAGGATGAGCGGTACATATTTCTGATGCTGAACTTTGCCGTTGATAACACTTCCCAGAGGTGTTGTCGAAGTACGCGAACCCTTTGTTGTAGTTGAACTTCTCTGATATCCTGTGTTCATATATCCTTCATTGTCATAGCAAACGTACAGTATTTTTTCATTTCTCTCTGCAGCACCCGAAAGGCTCTGGAACCCGCAGTCCGCAGTTGCACCGTCACCTGCGACAATTACCGCATTAACATCTTCGCGTCCTTTTCTCTGATACATCTGACTGATGCCTGTAAAAAGCGATGCGCAGTTGTCCAGCAGAGGAATAGTAACAGGAATCCTTACACCGCTGTTGAAATTCCATCCTACTGATCCGGCACCGGCCATACACCCCGGAGGAACACCTAAAATCGTATTTTTCCCTGCGATCTGCAGAACTGTCCTCAGAATCAGTTCTCCTCCGCAGCCCTGACATGCAGAGGCACCCGGAGTCACCTGATCTTCTGCTTCTCTTAAAACATCTATATAACTCATAATCGACCTCCTATTCTGTGATATACCACTGGGTTTCAAGCTCTGTTTTGGTTTCTTTATTATCCTCAAGTTTTTGTATCGTACTGTATATCATGTCAGTTGAAATATCCGCACCGCCGAGTCCGCCTATTGCTGAGAAATGGCAATACTGATCAGCAGCATCCGCAAGCGATGCCTTGGTTTCCATATACATAGGTCCGCAGCTCCATCCGAAGCATACGCTTCTGTCTATTACTGCAAACGCCTTCTTGCCTTCAAGCGCCTTCGCAACTCTGGCAGCAGGGAACGGTCTTGTGAAACGAAGTTTGACAAGGCCGGCTTTTATGCCGTTTTCTCTGGCTGCGTCCACAGCATCCATCCCGGCGCCTGTCATGCCTCCGACAGTAATGATCACTATCTCTGCGTCTTCTATCCTGTATTCCGATATCATCCCGCCGTAATAACGTCCGAATTTGTCACCGAATTCTTTATCTATTCTGTCTACGACTTCCGGAACTCTTTTCATTGCCTCCAGATGACTTCTTCTGTATTTCATCAGAAGATTGCCCGGCGTCATCGGATCAAGTGATATAGGATGATCCGGATCAAGTGTCGCATGATTGAAATGTACAGGCGGAAGAAATGCATCCACTTCTTCCTGGAGCGGCAGATCCACCCCCGTTGTCAGGTGTGAACTGTAGAATCCGTCGTAACATACGTTTACAGGTATCAGCACACCTTCATCTTCAGCGATTTTATAAGCCTGAATGACCATATCAGTGATTTCCTGATTGTCATCGCAGAACATCTGTATCCATCCTGCATCTCTGACACTCATGGCATCCTGCTGTCCGCTCCAGATCGTCTCCGGCGATGTCATCTCACGTGTCGCAATCGCCATGACCATAGGCAGTCTCAGCGTAGCCATACGGAAATAAGGTTCGTACATCAGCGCAAGTCCCTGTGCCGATGTTGCTGTGAATACACGTCCTCCGGCGTATGCCGCGCCTTCTACTACACTCATCGCTGAATGTTCCGATTCTACCTGTACAAGATTGGAATCCAGCACTCCGTTGTGGACTTTTCCAGCCAGATATTCAACGACTGATGACTGCGGTGTTATCGGATATGCTGCTATGAGATCCGGCCTGCAGAGCGCTGCGCCTTCCGAAGCAGAATAGTTTCCTGTCAATACCTTTATTACTCCCATTATTCAGCGCCTCCTTCCAGTACCATTTCTATGGCTTTTCGCGGGCACTCTGCCGCGCAGATACCGCATCCTTTGCAGTAATCATATGTTATTTTATATTTCTTATCGTCTGTGCCGATGATTGCCCTTACAGGGCAGTATGTCATGCACATTCCGCATTCAACACACTTGCTTTTATCCATTACCGGACGGTAAACTCTCCAGCTTGCCGTATCCAGTACATAAAGATCTTCGTCGGCTATCGGCGTTATGTAAGCTCTTTCTGCCATATTTCCCTCCATTATTTCCTGATGATTGTAACTGCTTCGTACGCTTCTTCTGCACATTTACGGTTTTCTTTGCCGAATATCTCTTCTATCGTGCTGAAGAGTGTTTCTGTATCGACCAGATCCGAAACTTTGCCAAAAGCTCCCAGAATAGTTGTATTCGGAATATTCCTTCCGAGATGCTTTTCTGCAATTGCTGTTGCATCCACCTCAGCGACTGTTCCTGCCTGCTGCGGAATATTTAATTCTTCCGCGCTTTTCGTCGAATTGATAATGATGACTCCGCCTTCTTTCAGCCCTGCATATGTTTCAGGAAGCATTACGAGTGAATCATCAAGAATCAGCAACATATCCGGCGTATATATCTGCGTCTTCCTTCTTATCGGTTCATCGGCAACTCTCAGATAACCAAATACCGGTGATCCTTTTCTTTCAACGCCGAAAAACGGAATGAATTGCGCCTGCTTCCCGCCAGTGACTGCGGCGCGGACTACAAGCTGTGCAGCTTTGACAGCTCCCTGGCCGCCTCTGCCATGCAAACGGATTTCTTTCATAGCCATAGCATTTCTCCTTATCTTAATTAAATCATTTTGAACATCGTTTGTGTTTTATTATAATAACTCTCGTTTTTTATAGTGAACTATTTATGGCTCTATAATAATCACTCGTTTCTAGTTTGTCAATAACATTTTGCAATTTTCGTACAATTTTGTTTGATATATTAACTTTCGTTTCTTCATGCGAATTGACTGTGTTCGCTAAACCTGCTAAAATAATATTATGATTTCACATACCGGGCATCATCCGTATGTGGAACAATCCGGATATTACTGCATACTCAAAAGGAGAACATCGATGACCGATAACGATACGAAACGATATGTACTTCATTCAGTAGAAAGTGCTTTCTCTGTTCTTGATTTATTTTTTAATCATGAGGAATTAAGTCCTACAGACGTCAGCAACCTGCTGGGAATAAACCGGAGCACTGCATTTCGCCTTCTGGTATCCCTTGAGGAATGCGGTTACATAGTAAAAAATGAAAATGCCAAGTATAGGCTTACAATGAAGGTTTCCTCACTCGGTCAGGTATCACAGAACCGGATGGAACTGATCAACACTATCCATCCGTATCTTATCAGGCTGACTGATGCTACACGCGAAACTTCACATCTTGCTGTCATGGAAACTCCGACGCATGTGACATTCGTCGATAAATGCATCGGCATGATGATGCTGAAGATGGATGTCATACTCGGCTTCACTCAGCCGGCGCATCAGACTGCAACCGGAAAAGCCATACTGGCGAACGAAACTGACACTTTTATCAACAGCTATATACGAAATGCAACTTTCAAACCGTTGACTTCAAAGTCCATACCCGATGCCCGAGGATTGCTTGAAGTGCTTGAAGCCATTCGACAGCAGAGATACTCTTGCGATGATGAAGAATCCGAACTCGGCCTCACATGTTATGCCGTTCCGATAATCACTGCCGGCGGCCGGCCGATTGCAGCGATCAGTATCTCGGGTCCGACAACACGCATGGAAGCAAATAAAGAAGACCTGCTGATGAATCTTAAACAAACAAGATCTGAAATAGAAGAAAATTTCCGTTAACATCATTTCATCTTCGGAATAAACTTTTAAAGCGCGCATTCTACGCGCTTTTTTATTCAGCACCAAAATTCAAGAAAAGCATTGACTAAGCACGTTAGTTATGCTATATTAACGCTAAAGTTTTCATTATAAACGCTCGTTTACTATAGTGAACATTGTAAAAGGAGGTTTATAATATGGAAAACAACAAATTTGCAGATACAAATGCGATTGCAAATCTAGCAGCCGGATTAGGTATATTAAGTTTATGTCCTTATCTATATGGCATGACCGACAGCAGCGCAGGCTGCATACCCTGGATGATCGGGGCTTTGATCTTTGTCATAATCGCAGTCATAGGCTGCCTGGTGAGAGGTGAAGAAGTACCGGCAACTGCAAATGCTATCCTTACAGGAATATGCTTATTTGCAAATCTCTGGCGTTCCATCGTCATCACGGCTTTCGGAGCTTCCGGTGTTCCGGACAATGTTATGACGTCACTCATTATGGGAGACGGCATGGCCAGTCTTGGCGCCAGTTTATTCTGCCTGACGGTATGTATCATATTCCTGAAGGTAAACAAAATCATGTCCATAGCAATTGCTTTTCCAACTGCTGCATTCTTTTTGCTTTTCCTGGTTGAACTCGGTATTACCGGACCGCTCGGCGTCATTCCTCAGACCGGATTCGCAATTTTCGCCGTATGGCTCGTATACTCAGGATGCGCCATGCTCTTCCATCACGCAAGCGGCCATCAGGTCCTGCCGTATATTCTCGCGCAGCCTGAAAGTACACACTGCGCCGCACCAATAACAGAAACAAACTAACTAATAATACAATTTATGCCATGATAATACCGCATCCTGCGCGACAGAGAAACACTTTCAAGCGGAAAGCGGTATTACTGCATTATCCGGAAAGAGGACAAACATGAAAATTATTTCCAAAGAACAAGCGGTTCACATGATCAGAAACGGCAGCACTGTCAGTATCGGCGGATTCGGAGCATATGGAGCTCCTGAATCTCTGCTCGCGGAAATCAGGAAGCAGTTCGATGAAACAGGGAATCCGCAAAGTCTTACCGTTACCACCGGTGTCAGCCCGGGTTCATTCACAATGGAACAAAAAGGTCTCAACAGAATGGCAGCAGATGGACTCATTGATACAATAATTGCCGGGCACTTCGCTAATCCCCCTATGATCGCCAATATGGTTGGTGAAAACAAAATCGCCGGATATGCCGTTCCGCTGGGAGTCCTGATGCATCTCTATGATGCCATAGCGGGACATAAACCAGGTGTTCTGACGCCTGTAGGGCTGGGAACGTTTGCAGATCCGCGAATTGAAGGCTGCCGGGCAAATCAGAAAGCTGCCGATCGTAATATGGATCTCGTCGATTTAGTAAATATCGGCACTGAAGAATATTTGCTGTACAAATCTTTTCCGGTGGATATTTCACTTATTCGCGGGACTTACGCGGATGCCGGCGGCAACATCTCTGTCGAAGAAGAGGCCGAAGGCGACTTTGAATTTGAGCTTGCCGCTGCAGCACACAACTCCGGCGGCATAGTCATTGCCGAAGTAAAAGCCATCGTTAATGCCGGTTCTATCCCT
>JALCRY010000059.1 GCA_022652985.1 Eubacteriaceae bacterium
CCATAGAGTTGAGCGTTTCGAGTTCCATCACCGTTTCTGTTTCACCGTCAGTTCCTTCTTTGGGAACAGTTCTGGAGCACATCATGGTAATAGGGTAGCGTATATAATCGCTGTACTTTGTTACAAGATCTTTCAGAGTCCATTCACTTAGATACTGGCCGTATTTCTCATCATCGGTATCGTCTTTAAGAGTCAGGATCACGTCTGTTCCGTTGTCATCTCTTTCACATTCACGTACAGTATATCCGTCGGCGCCATCGGATTCCCACGCATAAGCCTGTTCCTCACCATAGGCTCTGGATATTACTTCAACATGTTTCGCAACCATGAATGCACTGTAGAAACCTACTCCGAACTGGCCGATAATATCGATGTTCCGGGAAGCATTTTCTTTGTTCTTATCATCATCGCCGCCGAGTCCGTCTTTAAAATCAAAGCTGCCGCTTCTGGCAATGACGCCGAGATCATCATAAAGCTGGTCCCTTGTCATTCCTATGCCGCGGTCGCTTACAGTAAGTGTCCGCGCTGCAGGATCGGCAGTAATGTTTATGGTGAAATCGTTTCTTTTTATACCCGTGATTTTTTCGGAAAGGGCTTTGTAATATAGTTTGTCGCTGGCGTCGCTCGCATTTGAGATGATTTCACGCAGGAATATTTCCTTGTGAGTATAGATTGAGTTTATCATCATATCGAGCAGGCGTTTTGATTCTGCTTTAAATTGTTTCTTTGCCATAGTGATGTCCTCCGTATTATTCAAATTTCAATGCATTTGTATATTAGTTAGCACTCTTACTTATTGAGTGCTAACTAATAGTGTACTCAATATTCTGCTTTTGTCAATAACTTGTGGTATAATATGCCATTATGAGTAATGAAAACAACACAAACAGAAAAAAAAGGCGCGGGAGGCCGATGAAAAAAAGACAGCCCAGAGCGAAAGAAGAAGCTCTTAACGGTCTCTATTATAATGTCACCAGTATTGACAGGGGACATGGGGCTGCGCTTGTCAGAAACAAAAACACAGGCGAGATACTGGCGGAAAAAACCATTCCCGCTGACAGAAAAACCGAGTATGAACTACTCAGGACAGCGAGGCTTCCAGGTGTTCCGAGGATCAGCGATATAATTGATAACGGTGATGATTTGATAGTCATTGAGGAATACATTCACGGAATGTCACTTAATGATATAATGTCAAAGCGGGATATGTCCCTTTACGAGGTAATAGAGACTGTCTGCCGCCTATGTGATCTGCTTTCGCCAATGCATAATCTGACGCCGTCGATAATTCATGGAAATCTTGATCCGGACAAAATACTGATAAGTCAGGACAAGAAAATATTTATTGTCGGTATAGAGGCGCCGAAACCTGCGGGTGACCTGCCGGCAGATCCTTTTATTGATATCAGGGCACTTGGAGCAGTAATGGATGCGATGCTGCGCGGCAGAGCCGGAAATGAACTGCGTACAGACAAGAAAATGAATTCGATGATGGAGCACATAAAGACCGGATGCACATCACGCGATCCTGCGGAAAGATATAAAACTGTGCTGGAACTTAAAACGGATCTTCTCCAGATAGAGCCGATGACTACCAAAGAGCAGTTTTATGATGAAGTGACAGAACGTGCAAAAAGTTTCGCACCGCCGGGTTTCAGAGAAAGAAAAGCCTGGAAAATGGCTGTTGCCGCAGTGTCATATTTCCTGATGTTTATTATTGCGTTTAATATCGACTTTGAAACAGATATACAGGCTCAGGCGACATGTGAAAAACTGTTTTGCTTTTTCGGTTTTCTGTGTGCGGTCTTTGTAATAATGGATTATCTCGGGATACAATCTCATCTGCCTCTTGCCAGGAGTGATAATGCGGGAATGCACATCGCCGGCATCGTGGTATGGGCTGTTGCCGGATTCTTTGTTTTGACAGCTCTTGGCGGATTGATAAGCGTGATTTTTACCTGAGAAAAGGCTGATTAACAAGCTGCGGGCAGAAAATTTTTTTTCATAAGGATAAATGCCTGAATTTCAGTGTTTAGAGACAATAAACGACTATTTTGTTAGCACTCTTTCAAAAAGAGTGCTAATTTTGTGTTTACAACGAAAAATTTAGTGGTATTATATAGGCGTAAAGGATATCAATCAAAGGAGGTAGTTAAAATGTTTGATTTAATGCCATTTGCAAAAAACAGCAACAACAGTGTGTTCAATTATCTGGATGATCTTGAGAGTAATTTCTTCGGAGACCTTTCTACGAACGTCAGCCAGTTCAGGACAGATGTTATAGATAAAGGCGACCACTACGAACTGAAAGCAGACCTTCCTGGATTTGAAAAAGGGGAAATCAAGATAGATCTTAAGAATGACACTCTTTCGATCAGCGCGGAACACAAAGAAGAGAAAGAAGAAAAGGACGATAAAGGTACCTATGTAAGGAGAGAAAGAAAATACGGTTCCTTCTTCAGAAGCTTCGATGTAACGGGAATCGATCAGACCAAGATCGATGCCGAATACAAGGACGGAGTGCTCAGCCTGACGCTTCCAAAGGAAGCTCCAAAAGAGCCGAAATCCACAGAAATTGAAATCAGATAATGACACGGCAGGGCCGTGCGCCGGGAGAGATGATCCCGGTGCACGGCCTTTTTATATTGCCTGAGCTGCGCGGCGGGTGTAGAATATGTTCAGTGGAGGAGGCATAATATGGCTATAAGTTTTACGCTGATAGGACTTCTTAAATTTGTACTATACGCTGCATTGATCGCTCTGATCGTAGTTGTTACAGTTTTTGTATACAGGGCTTCAGTTAAACTGAAGTCTGCGGACGAGGATATTATCGATGCAGGCAAAGATATTGCAGAACTCAGAAGCACATTCGAGTCTGCCGATGATCTGGCGGATGAAGTCATACCGTCAGTGAACAGTATATGTGATTCTCTCAGGCAGCGCGGAGGGCTCGTTTCCACGGCGAAGAACATTGCCTCCGAAGGAAAGAACATCAAAAAAGCAGTCGACGATTTCAAAGCTGCCTCGAACTGATATCATGCTGCGGAGCAGACGGCCGGAAGTGAATAAAATATACGTGAACAGAAAGCAAACAAATGTTTACTTTCTGTTCTTTATATGGTAAAATCATATAAAGGTAATTGTAAGATCTGTGAGGTGGAATATATGGATAAGAAAAGAGAACGTGAGGAACGCATTCTTGAGTTTATGAAAAAAGAAATAAACAAGAAGGGATATCCTCCTACTGTCAGAGAAATATGTACGGCGCTGAATATCAAGTCTACATCGACAGTCCACAAAGATCTTGAGGCTCTATCGGCAGAAGGACGCATAGTAAAAGACCCTTCAAAACCAAGAGCCCTGCAGATAGTTGAAGAAGAAGCCAAAGCTCAGCCGCAGGCAGACAGCTATGAGCGCGAGGATGTCATAGATATTCCGGTCATCGGCAGAATAGCCGCCGGGACACCTATTCTGGCTGAAGAAAATATAGAGGATTCGATCCCGGTACCGGCAAGGTATCTGGGCAAGGGAAATTACTTCATGCTTACTGTCCACGGTGAGAGCATGATCGAGGCCGGAATTATGGACGGTGATTACGTCCTTGTCGAACAGAGCGATACTGCCAATAACGGCGATATCGTAGTTGCCATGATCGACGGATTTGAAAGCGAAGCTACGCTGAAGAGAATTTACAGGGAAGACGGTCATATCAGGCTGCAGCCTGCAAACTCGTCCATGAGTCCGATCATAGTGAATGATGTAGCGGTCCTCGGCAAGGCCAGGGGAGTCTTTCGGTATTTTCAGTAGGAAATATAGGGCTGACAAATAAGGACATAATCTGTAAATGAGCAGAATTTACAGCAAAACAAAAGCCACCGCCAGGTGGCTTTTGAAATTCATGTAAATGATCGTCAGTCCGGAATAGAGACTACTTTACGTTTCTGAGCGAGTCGACCAGTCCTGTCTTCGAATCTGTTTTTGCATCTTTTTTCTTGATGATACGAGCAGGTGTGCCGGCAACGACGACGCCTTCAGGTACATCTTCGACGACAACGGAACCTGCCGCAACGACCGATCCCCTGCCGACACGGATTCCTTCCAGGACTACGCAGTTTGCTCCGACCAGCACACCGTCTTCAATGATGACAGGTGTTGCGGATGCCGGTTCAACGACTCCGGCCAGCACTGTGCCTGCACCGATGTGGCAGTTTTTTCCGACAGTGGCGCGGCCTCCGAGGACCGCATTCATATCGATCATTGTGCCGTCTCCGATGACGGATCCGATGTTGATGACCGCACCCATCATTATTACTACATTTTCACCGATCTCGACTTTTTCTCTGATGGTCACTCCCGGCTCGATCCTGGCCTTGATATTCTTCATATCGAGAAGACCTACGCCTGAGTTCCTTCTGTCGTTTTCGATCACCTGATCGATTATATCGTCTTTTGACGCCTCGAGTACCGGTTCGATGTCAGCCCAGTCTCCGAAGACGATTTTATCTGTTTCTGTCCCGAATACTTTGCATCCCGGAAAAGCGATATCCTTTTTCGCTTTGAGGTATAATTTTACCGGTGTTTTTCCTTCAGCGCTGCTGATATAATTGATTATTTCCTGTGCATTCATGTAGTGTGTGTTTCCTTTCTCAGTCGTTAAGTACGTCGTGCATGTCGAACAGTCCGTTTTCCTGCTTCACTGCGAAAGAGACGGCCCTGATCGCTCCGGTAGCAAATATCTTCCGGGAATTTGCACGATGCGTGATTTCTATTATTTCATCTTCTCCGGCATATATGACAGTATGGGTGCCGGCTGCATTGCCGCCCCTTATTGCACTGATGCCGATGTCTTTTTTGTCTCTTTTGCAGCTGCCGGAACGTCCGAGAACTTTGTTGTATTCTCCGTCAGGATCCATGGCATTGGCCAGCATCAGAGCTGTTCCGCTCGGTGCATCGAGTTTGCGGTTGTGATGCATTTCCACGATTTCCATATCGAAATTATCTCTGAGCACCGGTGTGATCTTGCGAAGCACTTCTTCGACGATATTCACTCCGAACGAGAAATTCGATGTATGAACGACAGGAGCCGTCTTTGACAATTCTGCGATCCGGGCTGTCTGCTCATCAGTATATCCTGTTGTGGCGATGATGAATGCCGCCGGCTTTCCGCCGCGCGAACCTTTGCCCGCAAAATCTATCATCATCTGAAGATTGGCCGGATTGGAGAAATCTACGACCGCGTCGACGTTTCCCTCGATATCGGCCAGTGATTCCCCGTTCATAGGCTCGATCATGGCTGCGACATTAATACCGTCGTTCTCAGCCATTTCTTTTATTATGTGGCCCATAGCTCCGCATCCGAGTATAGCAATATCCATTGTTGTTGTCCCCTCTCTTAGAGCGGCCCGGCCTTAAAGAAGTCCGAGCTCTTTCATTGTGTTTCTGAGTTTTTCCCTGTTTCCGTCCTGCATCGGTACGAGTGGAAGTCTGTAGCCTCCAACATTCATGCCGAGCATATTCATTGCTTCCTTGACAGGAATAGGATTTGTTTCGATAAACAGGTCATTGATGAACTGCAGGTATTTGAGCTGCATTGCGCCTGCTGTTGCGAAGTCGCCGTCCAGTGCGGCCGCGCACATTTTTTGAACAGGAGCAGGTGCTGCGTTTGCCAGTACGGAGATAACGCCCTTGCCGCCTACACTCATCATAGGTACAGTAATGTCGTCGTCGCCCGAATACATATTGAATCCGTCGTTTATGCATCTGGCGCATTTTACGACCAGTCCCATATTTCCGCTTGCCGCTTTGACAGCCGCAATATTCGGATGCTTGCTGATTTCAGCAAGAGTAGGGTAGTCAAAGCTCATGCCCGTTCTGCCCGGTACGTTGTACATGATGATCGGAGTGTGGACAGCGTCCGCGATTTCAGTGTAATGTGCAATGAGTCCGCGCATTGTCGTCTTATTGTAGAAAGGTGTGATGACGAGAAGTGCATCCGCTCCCATTTTTTCATATTTGATCGCGGACTGTCTGGAAACTTCCGTGCAGTTCGATCCTGCATTGGCGATCACAGGTACTCTGCCGTTGACTTCTTTAATGACGAGGTCGACGATCTTGTCCTGCTCCTCAATGGTCAGGGTAGGGGTCTCCGCGGTAGTTCCGAGAGCAAGGATAGCCTGTGTTCCCTCTTCTATCTGCCAGTTGACCAGTTCTTTTATTTTGTCGTAATTCACGCTTAAGTCATCGTTGAACGGTGTGATAAGTGCTACTGCCGATCCTGTAAAAATACTCATGATAATCTCCTTTCTTACAGTACCTCTTATATGCCGAAAGCACGTCCGAGTGCTATAACAGCTTTTCCTTTGTCAGCATTGGCAACGGTTATCTGGATTGATATTTCCGATGTGCTGATGTTGTAGAATTTGATGCCCTCATCATCGAGAACTTTGAAGAACTTGGCTGCCACCCCTACATATGACGCCATGCCTGCGCCTACCAGGGAAATCATGGAAAGGTCTTTTCTGCTTTCTACCGTGATGCCTTCAAATGCCGCATTTCCGGCCATGTTCTTCTCGAGGCTTTCACCCTGAGCTTTTGTACAGCTGAAAGATATCGAGCAGTTGCCCTGATCGTCGATCTGCTGGGAGATCATGTCGACATTTATCTTCAGATCATCGAGCAGTCCGAAGCACTGAGCTGCGGCGCTGGTGCTGTTTTTGATTCCTTTGAAGGTGAATACCGATATGTCTTCCTGTACGCTTATTCCGGTGACCGGAGTGTCTTCAACGAGTAGATTAGTATTATTCATAATAAATGTTCCTTTTCTTCTATCTTTCTCCATAGGCGCTATGGCCAGTATTCTGACATGATATTTCTTGGCAAGTTCAACGGCTTTTGCTTCTATGACCCAGTCGCCGAGGTTGGAAAGCTCCATGACTTCGTCATATGTAAGGAATCGCCTTTCTTTTGCTTCGGGGTAATATTTTGTATCTGCTGAACGTATCGCACCGCCGTTTCTGATGAATGCGCAGTCCCATCCGAGTTTCGCCGCCGTCATGACTGCAAATGTGTCTGCATTCAGTTTCGGATCCGCAGATGCCGATGCTACCGGTATGCGTTTGAACAGTACAGCCTCACGAATTTTCGACGGATCGGCGTCTTTTATAAAGACAGCATCGATTCCTTTTGATCTGAGGGCATCGGCCAGGACTTCCGCCTGTTCGTTTCCCGTTCCTCCGTCAGGGGATGCTGTAAGAGCCGCAAGTCCGAAGTCGCATATTTTTCTTTCTGCGATATCGGATGCGATATCCATGATCTTCTGATCTGTGTCTATCACAGCACCGCTGAATTTCATTACAATGTTCATGGCTTATCCTTTCAGTAAGTTATAAAAAATACCGGCGAGTGTATGCTCTCACCGGTCAATATCAAATCAACGCAGCAATAGCGCACCTACTTTCGTAGACAGTCCTGCGGCTGTTGACCGCAGTCCCACCGCAAAGCCACGCCTGACTTTCCGGTTCGGCGGAGAATGCCTCTGACATGATAAGCGCCTGCCGGCTGACATGTTTTCTTCTGCTCCGCGTCCTCTATCTGCTAATTGAACACTATATTATATTATAATGAGGACAATTTCAACCCTTTTGTTGAGAAAAGCCGCAAGTTTTAGTATACTGGAGTCTGTTGAAAGGAGCCATTATGACTTACAGAACAGAAGCGGAAAAATATTACGATGTTATGACAGCCGACAGAAGAAATTTGCACAGGATACCGGAGATACAGGATGATCTTCCTGAAACAAAGGCTTATGTGCTGGCACAGCTCGGCGGCATGAAATGCGCGATTACGGAATACATGCAGAGCGGTGTGACTGCCTATTTTGATTTCGGCAGAGAAAAAACTCTTGCCTTCAGATGTGATATGGATGCGCTGCGTATAACGGAGAAGAACACCTGCGGGTTCGTGTCGGAACACGACGGCAATATGCATGCCTGCGGACATGACGGACATATGGCGATGGCGCTGGGACTTGCGCATTACTGCGACGACAGCAGCGAACTGCCGGTGAATGTTCTCATAATATTCGAGCCTAACGAGGAGGGACTCGGCGGGGCGGAAGCATTATGCAAGACGGGTATATTAGATGAAAGAAACGTTGATGCTGTATTCGGCACGCATATGTGGCCGTTCGGCGAGAAAGGTGTCGTGACCGTGCGCCCGGGGGCAATGATGGCGCAGTCGGCGGAGATCGATGTCAGAGTGCGCGGGAAAAGCGCGCATGCGGCGAACAAGGGAGACGGAATTGATGCAATAAACGCTTCAGTCGAATTCCTGCATTATGTCGCGCAGATGAGGCTCGACGAGACTCCGGACGATGAAGTCACTATAATCTGTATGGGAAAATTCCACGGCGGCACGATGAGGAACGTTCTCGCAGGTTCGGTGGAGATGAACGGTACGATGAGAGGGTATAACAGTGATCTGTTCAAGCACCTTCAGGAATGCATAACGGACATCGCCGATGAAATAGAACATAAGACGGGTGCGAAATTCAGCGTGCATTTCAGCGACGGATATCCTCCGGTGATAAACAACCCGGATTTATATGAAAAGATCAGGCCGGTGCTCGAGGATGAAGGAGCGGTTCTGAAAAAAGATCCTGAGATGATTTCAGATGATTTTTCGTTTTTCGGCAAGTACAGGCCGGCAATATATTTCTTCCTGGGAACGGGAACGAATGAGGCTCTTCATACCGCGGACTTTAATTTTGACGAGCATGTACTGATATCGGGATTGTCTTTATACATAGCTCTTGTGAATAAATATACATTTTTATAAGAAAAATTACAATTTGCCCTTGATTTTACTAGATCGAGGGTTTATTATATACGCATATTTTGTTTAAAAGCACAAGGAAAGGGTGGCTTGGAAAGTGAGTTATAAAGTTTTCATAGACGGGCAGAACGGAACTACGGGACTTAAGATCAGGGAGTATCTTGCCAAAAGAGACGATATAGAGATAATGGATATCGACGAGGATCTCAGAAAAGATCTTGCTGAAAAAGTCAGAAAGATAAGCGATGCGGATGTGTCGATATTGTGCCTTCCGGATCAGGCCTCTCGTGAGACTGCGGAAGCCGCGCCTAAAGAGGCCAAGATAATAGATACATCGACGGCTCACAGAGTCAGCGATGGATGGGTATACGGACTGCCGGAGCTCTGCGCCGGACAGAGAGATCTCATACGGAACAGCTGCAGAGTCGCCAATCCGGGATGCCATGCAACGGGTTTCATCGTTCTTATCAGACCGCTTGTGGACGCCGGTATACTGCCTATGGATTATCCGCTTTCGGCATTCTCAATAACCGGCTATTCCGGCGGCGGGAAGAAAATGATAGCTAATCATGAAAAGGATGAACGCGATGAGTTCCTGGGAAGCCCTGGACAATACGCTCTTGGACAGCAGCACAAACACCTGCCGGAAATGGTGAAGATGACAGGTATAGATGAGCCTCCTGTGTTCAGCCCTATAGTCGGGGATTTTTATGCGGGTATGGAAGTGACTGTACCGCTGCACAGCAGAGCACTGGCGAAGAATGTAACTCTGGCGGATATAAAGGAAGTTTTCGCAGAGTTCTATAAAGGAGAGAAAATGATTGAAGTGATGGATGCCGTACCGGAAGACGGATTCATTCACGGAGACATGATGGCCGGATCAAATAAGGCGCAGATCTTTATAGCCGGCAATGACGACAGACCGCTTCTCGTTTCGAGATTCGACAATCTCGGAAAAGGCGCATCGGGCGCAGCGGTACAGAATATGAATATAATGCTCGGCATCGAGGAAACGAAAGGATTATTATAATGGAGATTAAGAAAGTATCAGGCGGTGTATGCGCCGCGAAGGGGTTCAAAGCGTGGGGAACATTCGGAGGACTCGGGAAACCGGGCAAAGGCAAGGATGATATGGCGGTAGTGCTGAGCGACTGTGTCGGCACGGCGGCAGCTGTATATACGAGCAACAAGGTCAAGGCTGCGCATATCAGTGTCTGCAAAGAGCATCTGGCTGATGGAAAAGCTCAGGCCATGCTGTGCAACAGCATCAACGCGAATACATGCACGCCGGACGGAGTGGAAGTGGCAAAATACAACTGCAGCCTTCTCGCCAGGGAAGCGGGGATCGCGGCAGAGGATATAATAGTAACTTCAACCGGCGTCATCGGAAAGCCGATGCCGAGGGAACCTTTTGAAAAGGGTATTCCGGAGCTGGTGAAGAACGCATCATATGACGGCGGAGATAAAGCTGCCAAAGCTATTATGACAACGGATACGCTGGACAAGCAGGCGGCAGTCGTTTTCAGCGCGGGCGGAAAAGAGTGCACGATAGGCGGTATGGCCAAAGGCAGCGGCATGATCCATATAAATATGGGCACTATGCTTTGCTTCCTGACCACCGACTGTGCAATAAGTTCCGAAATGCTGGAAAAAGCACTCAGGGCTGAAGTTGTCGACAGTTTCAATCAGGTGAGCATCGACGGAGATACGTCAACGAATGATACTCTTTCTATTATCGCGAACGGCATGGCCGGAAATGAAACGATAGTATCTGAAGGTGAGGATTTTGAGAACTTCAAGGCAGCTCTGCATGAGATCAGTGTTATTTTTGCCAGGAAGATCGCCGGAGACGGAGAAGGCTGCACCAAGCTCATACAGGCGCATGTAAGCGGCGCTCCGGACAAGGAAACAGCCAGGCTGATTTCCAAGAGCATAATATGTTCATCACTTTTCAAAGCGGCAATATTCGGCTGCGACGCGAACTGGGGCAGGGTGCTGTGCGCCATAGGATATACTCCGGCGGATTTCGATGCGTCGAATATTGATGTTTCACTGTCGTCTGCCAAGGGCAGCATCGACGTGTGCAGCGGTTCCGCGTCACTGCCGATGGATGAAGACAAGGCACTGGAGATATTAAAAGAAGAAGAAGTTAATGTGGAAGTTGACATTCATGACGGAGATGCGGACGCTTATGCCTGGGGCTGCGATCTCACATATGAATATGTCAAGATCAACGGGGAGTACAGGTCGTAATGATATTGAGAAAAGACGTGGATGATACTATTTACATTGGAAAGGGCAGTGACAGAATGGTAAACGATAAATACATGGAACGTGCAAAAGTGCTTATCGAGGCGCTTCCGTATATTCAGCGTTTCAACAGAAAGATAATCGTTGTCAAATACGGCGGTGCGGCCATGGAGAGCGAAGAACTCAAGAAAAGCGTTATAGCCGATGTAGTTCTGCTGAAGCTTGTAGGCTTCAAACCTATTATTGTGCATGGCGGCGGCAAGGAAATCAGCAAATGGGTCGGCAAAGCCGGCATTCAGCCTGAGTTCTATGACGGCCTCAGAATAACGGATGCCGATACACTGGAAGTCGCTGAGATGGTCCTGGGCAAGGTCAACAAAGAGCTTGTCACGATGGTCGGACAGCTGGGTGTCAAGGCGATAGGCATAAGCGGCAAAGACGGCAGGATGCTGACTGTAAAAAAGAAGATGCCGAACGGCAAAGATATAGGATATGTCGGCGAGATAGAAGATGTAGATGTGGATATCCTTTATGATATGCTGGATGACGATTTTCTTCCTATCATATATCCAATAGGTGTTGACAGAGAAGGACAGGGATACAATATCAATGCGGATTACGTCGCCAGCGCGGTAGCTGAAGCTATGAAGGCGAACAAGCTGGCGTTTCTGACCGATATCGACGGGGTGTACAAGGATCCTGACGATCCCGATTCCGTCATTTCGGAACTTTATGTTGATGAAGCGAAGAAGCTGATCGAAGACGGAACGATAAACGGAGGAATGCTTCCGAAAGTTAAAAACTGCATTGATGCAATAGATAATGGAGTTACGAGGGTCCATATACTGGACGGCACGACACCGCATGCTCTGCTGATGGAGATATTCACAGACAAGGGTGTCGGAACAGCTATATTAAGTCAGGAAGAGGGAAGGTACTACGATGAAAGCAGAACAGATTAAGGAACTGGATAAAGAATATATTATAGGGTCATACGGACGTTATGATCTCGTGTGCGACCACGGCAAAAACGCAACGATGTTTGACAAAGACGGAAAAGAGTATATCGATTTTACGGCGGGAATCGGTGTGAATTCTCTCGGATTTGCAGACGAAGGATGGATAAAGGCTGTTGAAGAGCAGCTTCATAAGTTCCAGCATGCATCCAATCTTTTTTATACTGAACCGGGAGTAGAACTGGCAAAAAAGCTGGCTGAAAGAACGGGAATGGAAAAAGTGTTTTTCTGCAATTCGGGCGGAGAAGCAAACGAAACAGCGTTCAAGATAGCCAAGAAATACGGCAATACCATGGCGGATCATCGCAAAAATACGATCATTTCGCTTTATGATTCGTTCCATGGGCGCACAGTCGCGACTATTACTGCAACGGGGCAGGACAGGTTCCACACGGAATGTTTCGAGCCGTACGCGCAGGGATACGACTATGCCGCAGCCAATGATCTGGAAAGCATGAAGGCTGCTGTGGAGAAAAATGATCCGTGCGCGATAATCATGGAGATCGTTCAGGGCGAAGGCGGACTCATTGGACTCGAAAAGGATTTTGTCGAGGGCGTACAGAAGATCTGCGATGAAAAGGATATCATCCTTATCATTGATGAAGTCCAGGCGGGCATCGGCAGGACTGGCTCCTTCTTCGCGTATCAGCAGTACGGCATCCATCCGGATATCGTTTCGTTCGCCAAGGGCATAGGCGCCGGACTTCCTATCGGCGGAGTCGTCTGCGGCAAAAAGACCTGTGATCTTCTGGTGCCGGGCGAGCAGGGATGCACGTTCGGAATGAATCCTGTAGTATGCGCGGGCGCAAATTACGTTATGGATACAATGGATGACGAGTTCCTGGCGGCTGTATGCAAAAAGGCGGAGCATCTCAGAGCAGAGCTCGAAGCGATAGATGAAGTGGAAAAAACGACAGGTCTCGGACTGATGATCGGCGTGAAGCTGAAGAACAAAAAGGCTGATGAAGTCGTGAACGAGCTTCTGGCCAACGGACTGATGACGCTGACAGCAGTAGATAAGATCAGGCTGCTTCCGCCGCTGACGATTTCGCAGGCGGAGCTGGATAAGGGGATCGCAATATTCAAAAAAGTTCTGGGATAATTACAGTATTTGATTGTTATATATGTTGATGCGGGGGTATAATCAAGCTACGGCAATGTATATAAATCAAGGAGGTAATAATATGGCTACAAGATTTTTTAAATGTGAGATTTGCGGTAATGTCGTTCAGCTGGTAACGGTAGGCGGCGGCCCTCTGGCATGCTGCGGAAAACCGATGACTGAGCTTCAGCCTAATACAACAGATGCAGCTGTTGAAAAACACGTTCCTGCAGTTACTGTTGACGGAAACAAGATCATTGTACAGGTAGGAGATACTCCTCATCCAATGGAAGAAAAGCATTTTATTCAGTGGATCTATGTTGAAGGCGGCGGCTGCGGACAGATCGCGTATCTCCAGCCGGGAGACGAGCCTAAGGCTGAATTCACAATACCTTGCGGAAAGCCGAGCGCTGTATATGCGTACTGCAATCTGCACGGACTCTGGAAAAAAGAACTCTAAATCATTGAAAAATCAATATTTGGCTTGACACAGGCCGGGATGGATGATATAGTATTCGAGTGATTGAAGAAGAAGTCATCCGCTTCTCACCTGTCGGCGCAAGCTTGACAAGGTCAAATATGATCTAACTGCACAATGTTGTGCATTATTAAAGCGGATAAGACTCTTATCCGCTTTTTATTTTAACAAATGGGGAGGTGCA
>JALCRY010000060.1 GCA_022652985.1 Eubacteriaceae bacterium
AGCTTTTCATTCATGGATTTCATCACCTCCATGAACCACATTAGCATCTCAGCTGAAATTGTACATTTTTAAATTCCACTTTTTGTACATTTTTATATTACCATTTACAGCAGCAGTCCATACACTTTGCGCGAATTACTTTTATCGGCGTTAGTTTTCCCATTTGATCATCTCCCTTTTTGTCTTAAGCTGACGTTTCCGTAAGTTGGATAACAGACGTTTCCGTCAGTTAATGCCTTTTCATTTGATAAGATAGCTAACGATTCCGTTACCTATTCTGCTGTTATTCACGGCTCTTTAGCATACGATTCCGTCATGCCTTATATAATTACCATACAGTGTACTTTTATGACACAGCCTTCTTATATGCCTGAGCTGCCTTTTTCTTATCAAGCTCTTGTTTGAATTTCCCCTTTGTTTCTTCCAGTTCTTTTTCGGTCTGTATCTTTTTCCATTCGCCGCTGAAGTGATAAATGCTGGGTCTATGTCCTAATCCGCCGCTCTCATATGTGATAAACCCAAAGATCTCCAATTCCATAAGTGCTCTTGGCAGCGTTCCTGTACGCATACCCTTCGCTTCAAATGTCGCATACGGACATATTACTTTCGGGCCTGTGTATGGTCCTTTGTATTCCTGAAGCAATATTGTATATGCTTCCTTTGCTGATGCGCTCAGTGATACATATGCCGGTGAATTCAGCAGATCATCAAACATGACCACATAATGTGTATGCCAGTCGCCTGATGTTGCGAATGACGGTGGCGGATCACGCTTCTTTTTTCTTCCCATTTTTCACCTTCTCTCATTCTATTTTTCTCTCTTTCTTAAGTCCATCCATTGTCCTTGCAATTAGTTCGATGAGCTCGCGCAGATCGCTGTCCACACCGTCTTTTGTTTCTATGCGCTCCAGCTCCGCATATATCTTCGTCATTTCTTTTTTCAATGCCAGGTAAACTTTAGGATTTCCGTTTACAACAATCTCCCTGTCAAGAAGCCTCTTTGTGATATATTCCTGCTTTGTCATCCCGGATAATCTAACCGCTGCATTTATAGATTCATTTTCTTCAGGAGATACATGGAACGCAACGGTCATAGAGCGCCATCTTCCTTTCTGATCAAGATTTTTCTTTGACATTTTCCTCACCTCTGTTTCTGAGTTTGTTCATTTTGTCTGCCATTTCATCCTGCCTTTTCGGATACGCGTGAGAGTAATGCTGAGTCATTCTTTCAGTTTCATGGCCCATTCGCTCTGATACAGCGTTGTCCGGAAATCCCATATTTGAAAGCATTGATGCATGCGAGTGGCGGATCTCGTGAATAGTAATCTGTTTTACACCGGCTTTTCTGCATGCTTTATTCTTTGCGTTAGTAAGACTTTTCTTGCTTGTTCCCTGAAATATCCTGTCTGTATCTTTGAGATCATAATACATATCCATGCAGTCTCTGATTTCCCCCACCAGGAAATCCGGCATCTTTATTACTCTATTGCTTTTTTTAGTCTTTGGTTTTGTTATCTCGTCTACGCCGTCGATTCTTGTATATGTCTTATTGACATACAGCAGTCCATTTTCCAGATTGATGTCTTCTGGTGTAAGTGCCAGAAGCTCGCCTTCCCTTATTCCTGTCCAGTAGAGGACCTCCATTGCGTAATAGTTGATTGGATCGTCCATTGCTTCCTCCGAAACTTTCTCATATTCCTCTTCTGTCCAAAAATCTATCTGAACTTCGTCTTCATTACCCATCGGTCCGGCCTTTCTGACAGGATTGCTGCTGAGATCGTAATACAGAACTGCATGATTGAATATTGCACTCAGCTGTGCGTGTACGGTTTTCAAGTAGCTTTGAGAGTATGGCTCTCCGTTTTTTCCAGTCATTGCTCTTATTTTATTCTGCCACTGTATTATGTCTCTCGATTTGATCTCTGACATTTTTTTCTCACCGAAGAAGTCAAGAATCTTCGTATTTACTATATGTTCCTTTGTTCTCCATGTGCTGTTTTTAACCGTAGGCTGCACATCCGCTTTATACAGTTCATAGAAACTGGCCAGTGTCATATCGATATCTAATGATTCCTTAAGCAGAAACTGTCTCTCCCAGGTCTGTGCTTCTCTTTTGGTCGCAAAACCTCTTTTGAATTTCTGCTTTCTCTTTCCCTGCCAGTCCTGATACCTTACAACCACGAACCATATTTTGTTTCCTTTTTTCTTTTCATCTTTATAAACCGGCATTTTAATCACTCCTTTCATAATCCTTGGTGCCGTAAAAGTGCTGATAGAAAAACTTTCTGTCGATCCTTCCATTAAATGTGAAGCAGCCCAGGCCTCTAAGTTCTTTGTTCATGGACTGAATTACCTTGTATGCTGTCGGTACTGATATTTCCAGTTCCTCGGCAACTTCCTCAACTCTCATAAACATCTTGTCTTCGCTTTTCAATTTTCTCACCTCCCCTCGCGTTCTTTGCTAAACATATTTGCTATTGTCATGTTTATTATACTAATCATTTTTGCTATAGCCAATACCTCTTGAGCGAAAAATATATCTTTTTTGTTTAGTTTTTATTGATTATTCTAATCATATATGCTATACTGCGGTTATATGAACCATTGAGGACGATTCATGTCCACGACAAAAGGAGGTCACCTGCTATGGCAATTGGTGAAAGAATACATTTTTTCCGCACACTTCGCGGAATGACTCAGAAATCCCTGGGTCAATTGATTGGATTCAATGAAAAAACTGCAGACATCCGCATTGCTCAATATGAATCCGGCAAACGTTCCCCAAAGGACGATATCACTCAGCAGATGGCGTATGCTCTAGATGTCTCGCCTTATGCACTAACAGTTCCTGACATAGATACTTATCTGGGCCTTATGCATACGCTCTTTACACTGGAAGATTGTTATGGTCTCACCATTGCGAATATTGACGGCCAGATCTGCATCAAACCTGATATCAACCACCCTGCATACAGCATGACGGTCGCCGAAGATCTTCACACCTGGGCCGAAACCAAGTCTAGCTTCGTAAACGGCAGCATCACCAGGGAAGAATATGACCACTGGCGCTATCACTATCCAGAAGACATAACGACAGAAGCAAAAGATTCTTTAGACACTGCCAAATCCGTCTCACATGAATAATAACTGCACGCAAAAAAAGGTCTTTCCGAACTTATCTCAGTTCAGAAAGGCCTTTTTGAATCTCTCTTATTCAGTTACTCCATACAGCCGCATGGACTGGCATGAGTACTGTCAAAAAATCTACTGTTAGCAGTTTGTTAGCAAAACGCATTTTTCGCATTGAAAACCCAATGATTTCAATATGTTCAGGTTTCGGGTCATCATTCGAACTCTATCGTGGCCGGCGGTTTCCCGGTACAGTCATACAGCACCCGGTTAACGTGCGGCACTTCGTTGACGATCCGGCTGGTGACGCGGCCGAGCACTTCCCACGGAATCTGCGCGGCTTCTGCTGTCATGAAGTCGGCGGTCATTACTGCACGGAGGACTACGGCATAGTCGTACGTGCGGAAGTCGCCCATTACTCCGACAGAGCGCATATTGGTGAGCGCCGCGAAGTACTGGCCGAGGTTTTCGACGCCTGCGTTGTCTATTTCTTCACGGTAAATGGCGTCGGCTTCCTGGACGATCTGCACTTTTTCGGCGGTGACTTCGCCGATGATCCTGATGGCGAGTCCCGGTCCCGGGAACGGCTGACGCCTGACGAATTTTTCCGGGATGCCGAGTTTGCGGCCGGTTTCTCTGACTTCGTCTTTGAACAGCATGCGCAGCGGTTCGACGATTTCTTTGAAGTCGACGAAATCAGGCAGTCCGCCGACGTTGTGGTGCGATTTGATGGTCGCGCTGTCGCCGAGCCCGCTCTCGATGACGTCCGGGTAGATCGTGCCCTGGACGAGGTAGTCGACGGTGCCTATCTTCTTTGCTTCTTCTTCGAAGACGCGAATGAATTCTTCGCCGATTATTTTTCTCTTCTGTTCCGGTTCGGTGACGCCGGCCAGTTTGTCGTAAAAGCGCTGCTGGGCGTTGACGCGGATGAAGTTCACGTTATACGGGCCGTCAGGTCCGAAGACTGCTTCGACTTCGTCGCCCTCGTCTTTTCTCAGCAGGCCGTGGTCCACGAAAACGCAGGTGAGCTGGTTGCCTATTGCTTTGGACATGAGCACCGCCGCTACGGATGAATCTACTCCGCCGGAAAGGGCGCAGAGCGCGCGGCCGCCGCCCACTTTTTCTTTCAGGGCCGCGACTGTGGTGTCGATGAATGAGTCCATTACCCAGTCGCCGGAACAGCCGCAGATGTCCATTACGAACGTGCGGAGTATTTTCTTTCCTTCGACGGTATGCAGCACTTCCGGATGGAACTGCGCGGCGTACTGTTTTTTCGCCGGGTTCTCAAAAGCCGCGATCGGGCATTTGGCTGTCGATGCAGTAATAGTATAGTCATCCGGCAGTGTTTCGATGTGGTCGGCATGACTCATCCAGGCTACGGTTTTTTCCGCTACGTCGTGGAACAGCGCTCCGCTGCGGTCGATGTCGACTTCCGTATGTCCGTATTCGCTTCCCGACTCGGCGCTTTCGACTCTGCCGCCGACGGCGTGCGCCATGAGCTGCGCACCGTAGCAGATCCCGAGGATCGGGATGCCGAGGTCAAAAAGTCTGCTGTCGTATTTCAGCGCTGACTCTCCGTACACGCTGTTCGGGCCGCCTGTGAGGATGATCCCCTTCGGCGCCATTTTTTCTATCTCTTCGACCGGCATGGTGTACGGATGCACTTCCGCATAGACACTGCATTCTCTGACGCGTCTGGCAATCAGCTGATTATACTGTCCGCCGAAATCCAAAACCAATATACTTTCATGCTGCATTGTTTATTCTCCGATCATCTATCTGTTGGTGTTGTAGCTTATATCCTTCTTGATGACGTCGTGCGCGCCGCCCTCTACGATTGACGTGGCCGAAACGAGTGTCATCTTCGAGTTTTCTCTGAGTTCTTTCAGGCTGGTGCAGCCGCAGTTGCACATTGTCGACTTGACTTTCTGCAGCGACTGTCTGACGTTCTGCGAAAGAGGTCCGGCATATGGAACATAGGAATCGACGCCCTCTTCAAACGACAGCTTCTGGTCGCCGCCGAGGTCGTATCTCTGCCAGTTCCTGGCTCTGTTCGAACCTTCGCCCCAGTACTCCTTGACATAGTTGCCGTTGACTGTCAGCCTCGCGCTCGGCGATTCGTCGAATCTCGCGAAGTAGCGGCCGAGCATCAGGAAGTCGGCTCCCATGGCCAGCGCCAGGGTCATATGATAGTCATAGACGATGCCGCCGTCGGAGCAGATAGGGATGTAGATGCCCTTCTCCTTGAAATACTCGTCACGGGCTCTGGCGACATCCTGCACCGCGCTCGCCTGTCCGCGGCCGATGCCTTTCTGCTCTCTGGTGATGCAGATCGAGCCGCCGCCGATTCCTATCTTGACGAAATCCGCACCCGCGTCCGCGAGGTATCTGAATCCTTCCGCGTCCACGACATTGCCGGCGCCGCATTTGACGGAATCGCCGTAATTATCGCGGATCCATTTCAGCGTCGTTCCCTGCCACTCGCTGTAGCCTTCCGATGAGTCCATGCATATTACATCTACTCCCGCGTCAACGAGCGCCGGGATCCTCTCCGCGTAGTCGCGCGTGTTTATTCCTGCGCCGACGATGTACTGCTTCTCTGCGTCGAGCAGTTCGTCCTGATTCTGTTTATGCGCTTCATAGTCTTTTCTGAAGACGAAATATCTCAGTCTCTGCTGGTCGTCGATGATCGGCAGCGCGTTGAGCTTGTTTTCCCAGAGCATGTCGTTCGCGTCGTGGAGGCTGATGCCGTCCTTCCCGGTCGTCAGCTTCTCGAACGGTGTCATGAACTCGCGTACCTTCGTGCTGCGGTCCATTCTGCTGATGCGGTAATCTCTGCTGGTGACGAGTCCGACCATTTTGCCTTCCGACGTTCCGTCTTCCGTGACGGCTGTCGTCGAATGTCCCGTTCTCTCTTTGAGGTCGAGGAGGTCCTGCAGTGTCTGATCAGGTCTGATGTTGGCGTCGCTCGGAACGAACCCTGCCTTGTAGCTCTTGACTTTGGCTACCATCGCGGCCTGCTGTTCTATTGTCTGTGAGCCGTATATGAATGAGATCCCGCCCTCCTTCGCAAGCGCGACGGCCATGCGGTCGTCCGAAACTGCCTGCATTATTGCCGATACGAGCGGAATATTCATTGTCAGAGACGGTTCCTCTCCCGCCTTGAACTTCACGATCGGTGTCTTCAGACACACGTTCTCCACTCTGCACTCTTTCGACGAATAGCCCGGTATCAGCAGGTATTCGTTGAAGGTCCTGGACGGTTCATTGAAATATTCAGCCATTACTTTCCAACCTTTCCCTTAGTCTTCTTCTAAGTATTCTTCCAATGTAATTTTTTTATCAAATATCACTTTTGCTGCCTTTTTGCCTACGTAACGTATGTGCCAAGGCTCATATTCATAACCGGTGACATCTTCCTTCCCCTGCGGGAATCTGATGATGAACCCGTATTTATAACTGTTTTTCTGCAGCCATTTCCCGGCCTTTGTGGCGGCGTATTTCTGCGTCAGCTCGTAATTCACTTCCGGCGAGCTCGTGTCGCAGGCGAGCCCTGTCTGGTGTTCGCTGGTGCCCGGCGCCGCGCTCATCCGGTCGGCTTTTTTCTTGCCGTATCGGCTGACGTAGTAGCAGTACAGCCCTTTCTGCGTCCTGTACGATCTGTAGCCCGTAGTGAGTACGATCTCAGCGCCGTCTTTCTGCGCGTCCGCCGTCAGATCGTCGAACGCCTCCGCCGCCTTTTTCCGCAGCTGCGCTGTTTCGTCCGAGGTCCGGTCCGCATGTCTTTTGACGGCCTGCAGTCCTTTCGGTACATAGTCTTTCGAAAGCTCGTGCGTCCTGTTCACGATGATGAGATACGGATCGCTCCTGTCGACCTTGTCGCTGTCAGACTTCTCACTGTCCGCGGTCTCCGTACTGTTTTCCTTCTCCCCGGTCAGGAAGCTTCTCTCGCTGGTGCTGAGCCTGCCGATGTTTTCGATCCTTTGCGCGTATTTCCGCGGCGGAGTCTCGAGAGACCCCATCAGCATACTGAAAACAAGCAAAAACAGCATAACTATGAGAGCAGTTACGATAATGACTGAGGCGACTAACCTTCTCCTGCTGACCGTGTTCCTTTTTTTCTCTCTGCTGCCTTTCATATGCCCTCTTTATGCTTCGGATGTAATAGTTAATTATACAATGTAACTCCGCATTTTTCAACAAAACAATAGCCGGATCCGCATTTTTGCAGGACCCGGCCGCTGATGTTTATTCTGTATTATTTTCCGAATGCCGTGAACGAAAGCATGAGGCCTCCGCAGGTATTGATGCCGTCGTCTTCATATCCGTATTCGCCGAATGTGAACTCGGTAATAAACGGCACATCGCCGACCGCTTTCTTGATCTGCGCGGTCACTTCGTCTATCCTTGCATCGATGCCGGCTCTCCTGCCGCCGCAGTGCACGAGGTGCAGCGCGCCGATCTCGCCGTTCATCCTGGCCTTCAGCGCTTCCAGCGTCTCGCCGACCGAGGCGATGAGCTGATCCACCGAACCGTCCATCTGTATTACTGCCGTCCCGACCGCGAGATTGTTGCCCACGTTCATGGAACCGTCGTCGTTGCCGTTCATCGGGTGTCTGATAGCGATCAGGTCGCCGAGTCTGTCCTTGACGCCGAGAGGTGCAGTAACGCACGTTACGAGCAGGTTGCCGCCGCTGACCGCTTCGTCGCTCGCGCCCGTCCATTCCTGGTAACGCTTGCAGGCAGGCTTGCCGTCGATCTCGACGATCGTGCGGTCACCGTCCATCCTGGTAATGACACCGTAATTAGTCGTCTCGGTGTATGCGCCCGTGAACTTGTTCGCGAACGGTTTGTCGCAGTAGAAGAACGCGACCGAAACGCCGTCAGGCGCCTGATATTCGTCGGTGTATACTGTCCAGTTGCCGGCAATGGCATTGTCCGCAGCCGAACCGCCGAAGAACGGTACGCGGCCGATCACTTCGGTGATGCCCTTGAGGTAATATTCTTCTGCTCCCGGAGGCGCCGACATGTAGAAATAGTCAGGAGGATTCGTGCGGCCCGCTTTTTCGAGCGCGGCTTCCGCCACCATTTTGCCGGTCGCTCTCGGGCCTGCAGGCTGGATCGGCATGCCGGCGACGCCTACTGTCAGGAGAGGATCGTCGAACGCCATGATGCCGAGGAACCCGTCAGCAGAGGAAATAAATCCCTTCTGTGTGATGACCCCTGTGAACGAAGTGTTGCCGATGAGCGGAACACCCGGAAGTTCTGCCTTTATTGCCGCTATGAGCGCGGCCTGATCGTACTGCTCGCCGCTGTACACGAACGCCATTTTCGGCGACGCGTCCTTCATTTCCGCGGTCGCTTCCCTGGCCGCTGCATTTACATCTGCCGCAGTACTGCTTCCAACAATTGCTTTCAACATATCAAGTACCGTCCTTTCTCAAGTAAATCATGTACTGTTACGGCCGTGTCATTCCGACTGCCGTGCACTCTTATTATAGTTCTGAAAATTCAGATAGTCAACAGCGTGGCTCTACCAATCAGCGCACGAAAAAACCGGCGCGGGGATCATTTCCCTGCGCCGGTCTGTTTATCCGTTTTGTATTCTTACTCGGGTCGTTATGGCTTTTGGCCGGGCTTACATCATGCCGCCCATGCCGCCCATTCCGCCGCCGCCCATTGGAGGCATCGGAGGTTCGTCTTCCTTGATGTCGACAACGCCGGCCTCTGTTGTGAGGAGCATAGCCGATGCGGAAGCCGCATTCTGCAGAGCATTTCTCGTAACCTTAGCCGGGTCAACGATTCCTGCTTCCATCATATCCATGTACTGTTCTGTAGCAGCATTGAATCCTGTGCCGATCTTGCTGCTCTTGACCTTAGCTACGATAACGCTGCCTTCGAAGCCCGCGTTCTCAGCGATCTGACGTACAGGCTCTTCAAGAGCTCTCATAATGATCTCTGCGCCTGTCTTTTCGTCGCCTGCCAGGTTCTTGACATATTTGGCAACTGCCGGGATCGCGTTTACGAGTGCCACGCCGCCTCCGGCTACGATTCCCTCTTCAACGCCGGCCTTAGTTGCGTTCAGAGCATCTTCGATCCTGAGCTTTCTTTCCTTCAGCTCTGTCTCTGTAGCAGCTCCTACCTTGATGACAGCTACGCCGCCTGTGAGCTTGGCCAGTCTTTCCTGCAGCTTTTCCTTGTCGAAGTCGGATGTTGTCTCTTCGATCTGTGCTCTGATCTGAGCTACTCTCGCGTCGATGTCCTTCTTCTTGCCTGCTCCGCCTACGATAACAGTGTGCTCTTTGTCGACCTTGACTGTAGCTGCTGTTCCGAGCATGTCGAGTGTTGTTTCCTTGAGTTCATATCCGAGTTCTTCGCTGATAACAGTGCTGCCTGTCAGGATAGCGAGATCCTCGAGCATAGCTTTTCTTCTGTCGCCGAATCCAGGCGCCTTGACAGCTACGCAGTCGAATGTTCCTCTCAGCTTGTTGACAACGAGTGTAGCGAGTGCTTCGCCTTCGATATCGTCAGCAACTATGAGAAGCTTCTTGCCTGCTTTGACTACTGCTTCGAGCAGCGGCAGGATCTCCTGGATATTCGAGATCTTCTTGTCTGTGAGCAGGATGAGCGGATTGTCGAGTGTAGCTTCCATCTTTTCCATGTCTGATGCCATGTAAGGTGAGAGATAACCTCTGTCGAACTGCATTCCTTCAACTACCTCGAGAGTAGTGCCCATCGACTTCGACTCTTCAACAGTGATGACGCCGTCGTGTCCGACCTTCTCCATAGCCTCGGCGATCAGTTTACCGATCTGCTCTTCTCCTGAAGAAACAGCTCCGACCTGAGCGATGCTCTCAGTTGTCTTGACAGCCTTGGAATTCTTCTTGATAGCTCCTACTGCTGTCTCAACAGCTCCTTCGATACCTCTCTTGAGGATCATCGGATTTGCTCCTGCGGCAATATTTTTGAATCCTTCTTTTATAATGATCTGTGCGAGCAGTGTTGCTGTTGTTGTTCCGTCGCCGGCAACATCGTTTGTCTTTGTGGCAACTTCTCTGACGAGCTGCGCGCCCATGTTTTCTACTCCGTCTTCAAGCTCGATCTCCTTGGCGATCGTAACTCCGTCGTTTGTGATCAGCGGCGAACCGTATTTTCTTTCGAGAAGAACGTTTCTTCCCTTAGGTCCCAGTGTGATTTTAACTGTATTTGCGAGCTGATCTACTCCGCTGATAAGCTTTTTTCTCGCTTCTTCTCCATAAAATAATTCCTTAGCCATGTCGTTTCTTTCCTCCTGTTACTACTGTACTGTTGCCAGTATATCTTTCTGATTGAGAATGCTGTAATCTTCGCCTTCATACTTTACGTCTGTGCCTGCATACTGCGATGAGATGACTTTGTCTCCTACTTTGACTTCCATCTTGACGTCCTTGGTTCCAGGACCTACAGCAACGACCTCTGACATCTGAGGCTGTTCTTTAGCTGCTCCTGCGAGAACGATCCCGCCTGCAGTCTTTTCAATAGCTTCCATTTTCTTTACGACGACTCTGTCGCCCAAAGGTTTGATTCCAAAACTCATAATTGTGACCTCCGTTTATATTAATTCTAAGATTATACTTTGTTAGCACTCACTATTTCCGAGTGCTAACTATATTTTAAACAAATACTCTCCGTTGTCAATAGGAGTGACAGAATTTTTATATCTTTTTTGCAGTAATATCCGGTCTCCCCCGGCGCAAGCCGCGTCAGTGCGCGAGATGTTTGTCCCCGCAGGCGGATGTCTCCCTTATATAATAGAAAAGATACTGCTGCGCGAAACCGCCGTATTCCCCGAAAGTTTCCTCTGCGAAAGCCTCGATCTCTTTCTTGCCGGTGATGCCGTAGAGCTTTTCCATGACCTGCTTCACCCAGGTGTCGATCGGGAAGGAATCATACTTCTCCATCGAAAACAGCGAGATGCAGTTCGCCACCTTCGGCCCGACCCCGCAGAGATCGCAGAGATGCGAATCAAGATAACAGAGGCCGTTCTCCGCTATCGACGCGCCTGTCTCGATGAGATACCTCGCGCGGTATCCGAGGCGCACCGGCGCCAGATCCTCGACTGTGAGCGAGGCCAGCTTTCCCGGTTTGGGGATGCAGTAATACGTCTTCTCCCCGATGGTCCCCGCCTCTTCGCCGAAGAGTTCCGACAGCCCGTCGATGTTCTTTTTGATGCGCGGTATATTGTTGTTCTGCGATATTATAAATGAAACGAGCGCTTCCCAGCGGTCCTGGCGCAGCAGTCTGATGCCTTCACCGAACCGTATCGCCTCGCGTATCGTCTCGTCGCGGTCCGCGAGTATCTTCTTGATCGCACCGTAGTCGCGCCCGAGATCGAAATAATCATACCAGAACGCACCGCCGTCATCCGGAGCATTACTGCGGTCGGCCACTCTCAGCGTGCCCGCGTAACGGTCATCTGCCGACGGCTCAAAATATATCTCCGCGGGGCGCTCACCCGCGATGCCCGCAAAGCTGCCGTCGTCCCTGCGCTCCCATCTGAAGCACTGCCCGCACTCAAAAATATGCACGGGATCGAAATCCCTTACTGTGAAACTGTATTCTTTGCCCATGTCAGATCCTTTACCTCTACATCTATGCTTCCTATATTGAACGCCGTCATCTTTTCGATCTCGAGCTTGCACTGCTTCTGCAGCCCGCGCCCCGCAATGACCGCGCTCACGCCGTAACGGAACTGCGCTGTTATGGTCAGGCGCAGCTCGTCCATTTTCTTCTCGGTGATGACGTGATAGACAGTTTCAACGCCGTCTATCCCGGACGCCACGTGCTCCACGATGTCAGTGATGACGCGGTCCGAAATGATAAAGTCGCCGAGGTAGCTGTATGTCGGGCGCACCACCGAACGCTCCTGGTTCTTATAGCTGCCGGCGCCGAACCCCATGCCCTTGAAATAGGTCATCGGGTTGACGAAGTATCCGGAGAACTGGCGCTTGAGCTGGAATGTCGGCACAGGCACGACGTGCTTGCCCTCTCCCACTCTCTGCTTGTAGGCGATCTTGCGCTCGCTCTCTGTCGTAATGTCTTCGATATTGATGAATTCGTCGATCGGCGGCAGCTCGATGGCCCGCCTGATCCGGTCGGCCATTTCCTTCGACGTGCCGAGCACGAGGATGCTCTCCGGCTTGCAGCGGCGGATCGCCTTGGCGACCGCGGACCGCTCTTTTTCGTCCATGAACAGCGCCGTTTTGATCGCGCCGATCTTGGTGTCCTGACGCTTGGCCGAGGTGCCTGCCTGTACCGTATTGTTGTAGACGAAAAGCCCGTCATCTATTATACTTTCAATGCCGCGCTGGCTGCACAAGTTCATCGCCTGGTAGCTTTTTCCCGTTCCGCTTTTTCCAACTAGTGCGTATACTTTCATCTTTACATCTCCTGTACGCGATGTTATACTAACAATTGAGCCGAAAAGTCGGCTCGCAATGATCATTTGAAAAGATATCTTTGATAAGGAGGAAATTATTATGGCTTACAAAATTGGCGAAGAGTGCATCAACTGCGGAGTTTGTGAAAGTGAATGCCCTGTAGAGGCTATCTCCGAGGGAGACGGCGTTCGCGTTATCGACGCTGACAAGTGCATCGAATGCGGCGCTTGCGCAGATGCATGCCCTACAGACGCTCCAAAGGCTGAGTAGTCGATCTGAACGAAGATCAGAATAATCAATAACCGTTTCCCTCGGGAAACGGTTATTTTTTTTACTCTCTGTTCATGTGATATGCGAGGCTGTATAAACTGTCCGAAAGATGCACTTCCTCCAGTGCAACGTGATCCGGCAGCTCAAGGTCGACCTGTGCGAAGTTCCAGATTCCGCGAACACCTGCGAAGCAAAGTTTATCCGCCACTTCCTGAGCACTGTCCTTAGGAATGCAGATAATCCCTATGTCTATATTATGCTTCTCCGTGTATTCGACCAGCTCGTCGCAATCTCTGATCTCGATCCCGTTGATCTTGCCGCCGATAAGTTTCGGATTGACCTCAAACAGACTCTCCACTATAAATCCAGATTTGTAGTAGTGAGTATAGTTGGTTATCGCCTGGCCGAGGTTGCCCGCGCCCACGATCACCATCTTATACTGCTTGTCCAGCCCGAGTATCGTGCTGATCTCTTTATAAAGATCAGCAACATTATATCCGTATCCCTGCTGGCCGAAGCCGCCGAAATTATTTAAATCCTGTCTTATCTGTGAAGCGGTGTATCCGATCAGACGGCTGAGTTCGTTCGATGATATCTTATCGACACCTTTTTTCTGAAGCTCCTTCAGATATCGCCTGTAACGGGGCAGCCTCTTGATGACTGCATTTGAGATCTTCACATTATGCGCCATAACTATTTAGTCTTTTCGTTGACGTAGTTTACGATATCTCCGATGGTCTGGAACTTTTCTGCTTCCTCATCAGGTATTTCGATATCATACTCTTCTTCGGTCGCCATTATGATCTCGACTGCATCGAGTGAATCCGCTTCCAGATCCTTCATCAGGCTTGTCTCGCGTGTGACCGACTCAGGTTCTACTGAAAGCTGATCTACAATAATATCCTTGATTTTATCAAATGTGTCCATAATTTACCTCCATAAATTCATGATGACTTAACATCAATTATAAAAAGTATCTGTTAATATTGCAACCATTTCTGATAATTTTTTGACAGCTT
>JALCRY010000061.1 GCA_022652985.1 Eubacteriaceae bacterium
ATATCATGATGCGGCGGCGGTGAGATCAGACTCACGCCCGGCGTTGAATGACGCGTTGCCGCGATCCACGGATAGACCTTCTTTCCGGGAAGCAGTCCGCCTTCACCCGGCTTCGCGCCCTGCGCCATCTTGATCTGTATTTCTTCCGCATTGACCAGATAACGCGAGGTGACTCCAAATCGACCGGAAGCTACCTGTTTGATCGCTGATGATTTGTTGAGTCCGTCATCTCCTATTGTAAAACGCTCAGTTTCTTCTCCGCCTTCGCCCGAATTCGATTTCCCGTGCAGACTGTTCATCGCAACTGCCAGCGCCTCATGCGCCTCCTTTGATATCGATCCGTACGACATTGCGCCCGTCTTGAAACGCGTCACCAGAGAATCCACGCTCTCCACTTCACTGAGCTTCACGCCCTGCTTCGGGAACCTGAAATCCAGCAGTCCGCGCAGGTTGATCTCCGCAGCTTCGCGGTCTACCTTCTCCGTGTACTGTTTGAAAATACTATAGTCGCCTTTCCTCGTCGATTTCTGCAGCAATGAAATAGTCGACGGATTGTAAAGGTGTTTTTCACAGAGCCGGCAGTTTTTATCGCCGCATTTGCTGCACTCCAGATCGTCTTCCTTCTTTTCTTTTACCGGCGGTGCGAGCAGATCATACGCCCGCGAATGGATATCGTTGTAATCTTTTTCTATCGCATCAAGACCTATCCCGCCGATATGACTTTCGATCCCCGGAAAATATTTATCGATGAAATCTCTGCTGAGTCCAATAGCCTCAAAAACCTTCGAACCCTGATATGACTGCATCGTCGATATTCCCATCTTGGAAGCGATCTCCATTATTCCCTTGAGAGATGCGCGGATATAGTCCTCTATCGCCGCATAATAATCTTTTTCGAGCTCTCCGCTCTTCACGAAAGAGCCTATCGTATCGTAAGCGAGATACGGATTGACCGCGCTGGCTCCGAATCCGAGCAGCGCCGCGAAATGGTGGATCTCGCGCGGTTCGCCTGTCTCGAGCACCAGCGAAATCAGAGTCCTCCTCTTCGTTTTTACCAGATACCTCTGAAGCGCCGAGACTGCCAGCAGCGAAGGTATCGCCATATGATACTCGTCAACTCCCCTGTCGCTCAGGATGATCACGTTATAGCCTTCACGGTAGAGCCTGTCCACATTAATGCAGAGCTGCTCGATCGCTTTCCGCAGCCCGGTGTTCTTGTAATACGTGATCGGCTGGACCGAGACCTTGAATCCGTCCTCCTTCATCGACTTTATCTTCAGCAGATCTGTATTCGTCAGGATCGGATTGTCGAGCCGCAGCACACTGCAGTTCCCCTCGCTCGCCTCGAGAAGGTTCCCGTCACGTCCCATGTAGGTCATTGTCGCAGTAACGACTTTTTCTCTTATCGCGTCTATCGGCGGATTTGTGACTTGCGCAAACCTCTGCTTGAAGTAATTGAAGAGAGGCTGATGATTTTCCGACAAAACCGCGAGCGGCGTGTCAGTGCCCATCGCCCCGATGGATTCGGCGCCTTCCCGAGCCATATTTAGTATCGACATCTTGCAGTCGTTATAGCCGAAAGCTTCCTGCACGCGGCGGAGTTCATCGCCTTCATACCTCGGGATCCTTTCATTCGGTATCCTGAGATCTCCAAGCGTGATCAGCCTGCTGTCGAGCCATTCCCCGTACGGATTTTCACTGGCATAACGCATCTTGAGCTCATGGTCATCGACAAAACTGCCCGCTTTCGTATCTACCAGCAGCATCTTGCCGGGCATTACCCGGCCCTTCTTCACGACCTTCGACTGATCGACATCGAGTGCTCCGACTTCAGACGCAAGTATCAAAGTGTCATCATCCATAATGTAATATCTGGACGGTCTGAGGCCGTTTCTGTCAAGACTGGCGCCCACGATATCGCCGTCGCTGAATACGATTGATGCCGGTCCGTCCCACGGCTCCATCATTGTCGCGTAATACTGATAGAAATCGCGGATCTTCCTGTCCATGCTGCGGTTGTTCATCCACGGTTCCGGCACAGTCACCATTACTGCCAGAGGGAGCTCCATACCGCTCATCATCAGAAATTCGAGCGCATTGTCCAGCATCGCCGAATCCGACCCCGACTCTTCGATCGCCGGCAGGATCTTCTGCAGCTGTCCGCTGAGCATGCCCGACTCCATCGTCTCTTCTCTGGCCTGCATCTTGTCGACGTTGCCGTGTATGGTATTTATCTCGCCGTTGTGGACCAGATAGCGGTACGGGTGAGCGCGCTCCCAGCTCGGGTTCGTGTTTGTCGAGAAACGCGAATGCACGATCGCCAGCGCCGATTTGTAATTGAGATCGCGCAGATCGCTGAAAAATTTGCCCAGCTGATCCACCAGGAACATCCCCTTATATACGATCGTTCTGCTCGAAAGCGAAACGATGTAAGTGTCTTCGTTTGAATGCTCGAACACTCTGCGTACTATGTACAGCTTCCTGTCAAAGCCTATGCCTTTTTCACATTCGTGCGGCCTCTTCACAAAGGCCTGCATGATATACGGCATCTTTTCGAGAGCGCGCCTGCCGAGCACAGATGGTTCGGTCTCCACGACTCTCCAGCCCATAAATTTAAGTCCTTCTTTTTCCGCGATTATCTCAAAGAGTTTTTTCGCGCGCTCGCGCGCTTCTGCGGCCTGCGGGAAGAAGAACATCCCTATGCCGTAGTCACCCTCATCGCCGAGATCGATCCCTAGCTTCTGCATCTTCTTCGAGAAAAACAGGTGCGAGATCTGCAGGAGTATCCCCACGCCGTCGCCCGTCTTTTCCTCCGCGTCCTTGCCTGCTCTGTGGTCGAGATGCTCTACTATAGTAATGGCCTTTTCGACGGTGTCATGGCTCTTTGCTCCTTTTATATTTACGACTGCGCCAATGCCGCAGCTGTCATGTACTATTTCACGGTAACCCGTGCTCCGCTGTCGATCTTTGCTTTTCTGACCACTTTCATCTTTCATTTTTGTGCCTCCGATTCATGATTCCTCTGCCCCGCATACGCAGGTTTTCAGGATTTTTAAAATGGATTATATACCTTTGTGGACTTCGAGTCCACAAATAATCGGAGTTTTCAGAAAATGGGGATTATTTTAGTACGGGCTTAGATTTTGCACACAGTTTTTTATTATCTGTAACAGCAAAAATGCATGCCGATGCAGCCCTGCCGGGCCGCACTGACATGCATAAATTTTACACACTGTGATTACTTCTTTTCAGTATTCTTTTTTCTTCTGCACACAAAACCTGATACGGTTCCCGCAGCGCCGATAAGCAGCAGCATGAACCACAGACCGCTGTTGAATCCATCACCTGTCTGCGGCGACTCGGCCGGAGTGACTGCAGGCGTTCCCGGCTTTGACGGTTTCGCAGGTTTTGACGGTTTCGTCGGAGTCTTGCCGCCTGCAGCCGTATAGATATTAGTAATAACTGCAGAACCTGTCAGACTGCCTGTTGAAATCGTCACCTTAGTGCCGTTTCCTTCTACACCGCTGCCGTTATAGGTATCGGTATTTTCCGGCATGGTAATTACTTTTGTTCCGTCGGAATTGGTTTCCGCAGCATAGTAGGTACCCTGCGCCATTCCTGCAAAACTGGTTGAAGCAGATGCGCCGTGAATCACGGTCACGGCCTGCGGCTTGCTGACAGCCCTGGTACATTCAGGATCACTAAACAATGTGAAATAAAATGTTCCACTAATATCTGCAGTTTTTCCTTCTCTGGTCATGACATTTTTAGTTACCGTTATTGAACCGCTGCTGACAACAGGTGCGGTACCTCTGACCGCAAAAATATTTCTTCTTGTTGAAGTGTATTCATCGACAGTATAAACAGCTGCTGACGGGAATAATGAATTATGGATCCTGCCTGTCAGCTCTTTCTGCCATATATTCACAAGCGTATCTCTTGTTTTAAATTCTGTATACGACCAGACTGAATCAGGTGCTTTTACTCTGTAGGTAAGTGTTACCGTGCCGCCTATGGCTAGAGAATCGAATTTCACGACCGGATTGCCACCGGTGTCATCTACAGTTGCACCGTCAGCAGCTGTAGATTCCAGCTTAGCAGACCCCGGCACATATGTCATACCGCCCGGTATGGTGCTGGTCAGACTGCAGCTTCCGCTGGCAAATAAACCTGCCGGTCTGGTCAGTGTCACCTTTACAGACCCTTCCTGAGCCGGATTCAGATATACTGTATCATTCGAATAATTCCCGACTTTTCCGTCAGTCACCGCAGCAATCTGACTTTCTATCTTTACAGTTCTTTTATCTGTACTATGATAATACGACCCCGATACGCTGCCGTACGGGTTGCCGTTCTGCAGCAGGTTCGCCTCCATAGTCGCGGAATACATTTGATAGGCTTCAAGATAATTTCCGGTTTCAGGATTCTTTGCATCTTTATCTATCTTGTGGATATCCGCCACAGGACATATACGGATATGATACTGACCCGGGTTGTTCATCGCCCACGCCAAATCATCCGCTGAATACGTATACTGAAGATCATATGAATCAGAAGTGATTTTATTAAAAATCAGACCGTTCCTCAGATTTTCCGGCCAGCTGGCCGGATCATTTATTCTGTAATAATCGCCATGGATCGGATCCGCTATCGGGTATCCGAAGTTGCTTAATATGGCAAAATATTTGCAGTTATATGATTCAATATTTGGATCGCTCACTGTACCGTTCTGATGATAAACATATCCCGAAGTGCCCGGAATGATAAAGCTCAGCCATCCATTGCCTCTCCCCGGAAAATATATTTGTCCTCCGCCTTCATATAAGTCAGTGTATCCCGGCTGCGGATTTGTTCCCGTGTTACCGGTGTCATACACATCCCGCGGATCATTGTAACCGAGCACGTCATCATCACTCACAGTTACTTTTTTCTCGGCTGTGCAAGGCGTATCAAGTGACTTCCAGCTGCCATTCGAATCTTTTTTCTGTATCTCGAAATGTATGGTATATACGCGGCCGTCATCCCGTACAGACGGTGTAAACTCTGTATCTCCGGCGGAAAATGTATATGATCCTCCGGACGGCGTATCGACGCCGGTGACGGCGAGTCTGAATTCATCACCGCTTGCCCAGTCATGAGAATCGCTCGGTGTCCAGGTCATGCCGCTCAAAAACGGATATGTCGTTTCAGTCTCAATTGTCACCGCATCCGGTCCGCTGATACTGAAAGAATAATTTGCTGCGGCCATGGCAGACAGTGAAACTGCCGCTTCATTGCCGACTGCGGCCGGCGCTGCCGTTTTGGATTCCGCCGAACCGGCAGTATCCCCGCTATTCGCCTCTTCACCGGCTGCCGGATCAGCCGCCGGTTCTGCTGCCGGCGCAGCGCTTTCTTCTGCCGCCGCATCTGTGCCGCCCGCAGAAGCCGGTGTTTCTGCAGCGCTCTGCTCCGTGCTCACATTATTTGCCGGAGCATCCTCTGCATTTGCATTACTGCCATAAAGACTGTAAGTCATGACTGTCGTGACACAAAGAATCACAGCCAGGATCTTTGCTGCTCGATTATAGTTTCTCATCTTCCACTCCCCTCTCCTTAAAGATCACAATATCCCCCTGATCCCCGAGCAAAACTTTCATTAATACTAATCCGTAAATCACATAATATTCCGTATTTTCCACGAAACGCTTATTTCAGGGTATCAAGCGCACAAAAACAGACCTCATCTGGTAAAATTACCGAATGAGGTCTGAAAGAATACATGTGAACTTCACCGCAGACTGATATTACCGGCTTTCCATCTTCTGAAGATAAACACCGCGAATGCCGCGCCCGCTCCTTCGCCAAGAATGATTGCGCATACCAGGCCATATGTGCCGAACATGTTATTCAATATAAACATAAACGGTATGTAAAAAGCAAGTTCTCTGAAACAGGCGTGAAGCATCGTTCCTTTCCCGTAACCGACTGCCTGCATTTCGAAAGACGTGCTGTAATTCAGGAACTGCAGCGGTGAGGCGAGACACCTTATCCTGAGAAAAAGCGTCGCAAAAACCACTGTCGTCACAGCCGCCTGAGTATTACTGCCAGCATTCGTATTCATAAACAAGCCGCATATTTCCGGAGAAAAAATCTCAAACAGCACTACCGCCGCCGCGGATGTCGCTATACCGATATTTCTCGCCGCTTTCATCGTCTCTTTCATCCGCTGGTGATTGCCCGACGAATAGTTATAGGCTACGATCGGCAGCATCCCCTGGCAGATCCCGATATTGACCGCATTCGGCAGCCGTTCTGTCTTCATCACGATCCCCATTGCCGCGAGCGCCAGATCGCCGTGCGCTGCCATCAGCACATTAAGACATATATTCGCAACATCAAACAGTGCTGTCAGAAGCGCCGACGGTATCCCGACCGAGAAGAATGAATGTACCTCTATACGGCCGATAAATTTCATATCCCGCGGGTCCATGCTCAGCGACGATTCTCTCGAAACTTTCACCATCACGATCACAAGATAAATGCAGGAAACAATATTTGAAAGCAGAGTGGCCAGCGCCGCCCCGAAAACTTCCATGCCGTCCGGCAGGATCACAAACATGAAAATCGGATCGAGAATGATATTCAGTGCTCCGCCGATGCTGAGCCCGATTGCCGCATGCCTTGAATATCCTGTATTTCGCAGAAGGTGCGCTGTCACAGCCGACAGTATCACGGGCAGGTCGCCGAATACTATTACCAGCAGGACATATTGTTTGGCAAAAATCATAGTATTAGAAGATGCTCCGAGGAACACCAGTATCGGATCCTGGAACAGTCCTATCAGAAGTGAATATATCAGTGCCGTCAGAATAGCACCGTAAAATGCCAGCGCGGAAACTCCTTTTGCCTTGTTCTTCTCCCCTTTGCCGTTCAGTCTGGCGATCAGGCTGCCTCCGCCGATGCCGAAGAGGTTCCCGAATGATACAGTCATCATGAATATAGTAAAAGCCAGCGTTACCGCTGCAGTTTTGTACGCGTCGCCGGTCTGCCCGATGAACACCGTATCCACGATATTATATACCAGGTTGATCAGCTGGCTGACGATCGTCGGGACCGCCAGCTTCATGAGCGCCTTGTTCACAGGCATCGTTTCAAATAAATATTGTTTACTGCTGTCTTCTTCCATACTCAACCATTCTGCTGTTTTCTCATTTTGCTTTGCTCAATTTATAATAATTGTTTTTTATTATATCACAGCAGTAATTGAATATTCTTTATTGCCTGCCAAAAACGTCTCGCTTTATTTGAAAGGATGCTTTTCATTTTATTTGGAATGATGCTTTTCATTTGCTCCAGAAGAAAAACAAGATTCAGGCTCATGCTCGGGAATTGCCTGACAGGCTCTGGTCCATGCTCCAGAATTTCCGGAATTCGAAATACGGTACCAAACGAAGCTTTTCCTTCATTTTGGTACCGTAAGATATGGGCTAACGCAGTTAGGCGTAACTAACGTCCGGCGTTTTCATCGATAAATGCATACTGAGCAGCAGTTCAATCGCCGCAGCCCATTGGATAAGGTACCAAATTCCTTTTTCCCTCGTGATCGGTACCTTATTTTAAAAATGACCCAATTCCCAATGAAATCGAAAAGGCGGTCGGCATTCCTGCTGACCGCCTCTCCAAAACCCGTTATTGTTTGCAGAGATTTCTTGGCATTCTCTGTATTATGTAGTTAATGTTTATGCCTCTTTTTCAATGCGCTTTTGCTCCTTTGCAGCTTTGATAGCAGCCTTTTCTTCAGGCGTCTTCATCAGTTCAAACTGAACTGTGATTATTGCTGCAATGCCGAGGAACATCTGATAGAAAGCAACATGTAAAATGCTTAGTGGTGAAACGCTCGCCGTAGTACTCAGCAGGATTATCATACCGGTATGCGGTGCCAGGCAAAGCGTAACACAAGAGAATATATCAAGCAGGCTTGCCATACGTTTCGGCGCAATACCATACTGATCTCCAACCGTTTTTGCAATCGGAGCGGCAGTAAGGATCGCAACAGTATTATCCAGCAGCGTAAATGCCAGTAATGATACTAATAAAGCAATCGAGTATTCTGCGCCTCTGCGTGATTTAATGTGAAGCGATAATTTCTCAACCAGCCATTCGATTCCGCCGTTCATCTCTGTGATACCTATGACGCCTCGGATAAACAGTGAAAGGAATGCAACCGATGCCATGCCTATCATGCCGTTGCCTATACCCTGCATCATGGATGCAAAAGTCAGAGATCCATATGCCAGTCCAATAGCGCTTGACATCAATACGCCGCAAATCAATACCGTAAGTACATTCATACCTGCAACGGCTGCAATCAATACAGCGAGATATGGTATTACCTTGATCACTGAAAACGCTCCCGCCTGGACTGAATCAGTCGCTCCGGCAGATACAACTGTGAAGACAATTATTGCGGCGATCGCAGCCGGTATGGCAATCTTGAAGTTCATACGGAACTTGTCTTTCATTTCTGCACCTACGCCCTTTGTAGCTGCAATAGTCGTATCTGATATGATTGAAAGATTATCACCAAACATAGCTCCGCCAAGTACTGCTCCCATGGCCATTGCCGGACTGATGCCTGTCGCCTCTGCAATACCCTGCGCGATCGGAGCCATTGTCACGACAGTTCCGACACTGGTGCCTGTTGAAATCGATATGAAACAGCCGATTATAAAAATACCGGGCACAAGAAATTGAGAAGGTATGAAATGGATCCCCAGATTTACAACTGAGTCAACACCGCCCATGGCTTTGGACACAGACGAAAAGGCTCCGGCTGACATAAAGATGAGTACCATCAATATAACTCCACTTTCAGATATTCCATTGGAGAAAGCCTGAATTTTATCATCCATTTTAGCTTTCGGGTTCATCGCAAACGCAACTATCATACCTACCAGCAGAGCTGCCAGTATAGGAACCTGATCGAACGCACTATCCGTTCCCTTGAGAGTATAGATTACGCCGCTTCCCAGAAACAGCAACAGGAAGACCAGCAGAGGAATAAATGCCCAGAATCCATACTTGTATTTAGCTTCATTTAGAGTGGTCATGTAAAACTCCTTCCGCGCGTTTAGAGCGCTGCAAATGCCTGATCAAAATCAGCAATAAGATCTTCAGCCTCTTCCAGTCCTACAGAGAAGCGCAGCATTCCGTCACTGATACCAACTTCTTTCTGTACTTCCTTGGGAACCTTGACGTGCGTCATCGATGCAGGATGCTGTATCAATGAATCCGGATCTCCCAGAGATACGGCGATAGCAGGAATAGTTAAATTATCCATAAGATTTTTAGCCGCATCGAATGCAGACATTCCGTTGATACCGTCTTTCATTTCAAAAGAGATCATTCCTGTATACATGCCGTTCATCTGACGCTTGGCTATTTCATAATTCTTACCCATTGATTTAAGACCCGGATAATATACTTTTTCAACGTATGGCGATGCTTCCAGATAGTTAGCTAATGTCATCGCGCTTTCACAATGACGTCTTACCCGCAGTCCTAATGTTTTCATTCCTCTTATGATCATATATGCGCAGAAAGGCGTTAAAGGTGTTCCGCAGATCTTGCCCATTGCACGTGATCTGATAACGTTGATATCATCTGCCGTTCCGACAACAACTCCGCCTATTACATCTCCGTGGCCGTTTAAGTATTTTGTTACCGAGTGCACAACTACATCTGCGCCGAAATCCAGAGGACGCTGTACAAGCGGAGTGTTGAATGTGTTATCTACAATTACCCTGATGCCCTTATGTTTATTTTTCAAAGCACTGATCGCGGCAATATCAGTAACAGTCATTGTCGGATTAGCCGGGGTCTCAAAATAAATCACTTTTGTATTATCTCTGATAGCCGCCTCGACTGCATCTACATCAGAAGTATCAACAAATGTTGTCTCAATATCAAGCGATGGCAGTATTTCTCTCATAACTACATCTGTACATCCATATACTGTATTGCCGCATACGATATGATCCCCGGATTTTAATAATCCCAGCAGGGCCGAACTGATAGCGCCCATTCCTGATGAAGCTGCAACCGCTGCTTCGCCACCCTCAAGCTCTGCCATTTTTTCTTCAAATACTGTAACCGTCGGGTTACATGCACGAGTATAATCATATCCCGGGATTTTTCCGCTGAATACATCCATTGCATTATCCGAATCGGTAAAGGTGAATGTGGATGTTTGATAGATCGGAGTCGCCAGAGCTCCGTAATCCGAATCTCTGTGGTAACCCGCATGAATGGCTCTTGTGTCAAAATGTACTTTTTTAAAATCGATATTACTCATAATTGCCTCCAGTTTTTACTAAACACTTTTTTCAATAATATTAAAAGCACATTTCATGCCAAAATCATGAATGCTGAAAAATGGCCATTTTCTCCGGTTTCAATCCTGTTTTTTATCAATAAGAATAGGCAGAAACAGGTTAAAACCTATTCCTGCCTATTCTTTATATATTCCAGTCCGAGTTTTGTCGCTTCAGACCCCTGCCTTCCTCTGCCTGATTTTATCAAACCGTCTGTTTGCATTTTCTGCATTACTGACCTTAATCTTCCTTCAGTGATCCTCACACCGCGCTTATTCAGTTCTTCCATCAGCTGCCGTCTGCCGCAATGCATTTCTGCCAGAATCATAATGATTTTGCTGTAAATATCCTCAGCATGCTCTCTATATACACTGTCCGTAAGCATTATCTCCGGCAGATCCTTTATATCTACTACCGATAGATCAAGACAGGCCAGATATTCTATACAATTTTGCATCTCGCGAATATTCCCCGGCCAGGAATAATCTCTAAGATACTTTTTTGCTTCTTCAGTAAAAACAAATGTCAGATTCAATCTGCCTTTGAACGTTTCCAGGAGCAAGGGGATGTCCTCTTTTCTTTCACTAAGTGAAGGAATGTTGAGCGGAAGAGTATTCAGCCTGTAAAATAAGTCTTTCCTGAACTTTCCCTGCTCTATCAGCTGCATTAAATTTTGATTCGACGCACTTATTATTCGCACATTTATATCGATTATTTTTTCGCCGCTTAGTCTCATTATTTCTCTTTCCTGTACTACACGCAGCAATTTAACCTGCGTGCTGAGGCTCATTCCTTCGATTTCGTCAAGAAAAATCGTTCCGCTGTCTGCAAGCTCAAACAATCCTGTTTTCCCGCCCTTTCTGGCACCGGTAAACGCACCTTCCTCGTATCCGAACAATTCGCTTTCCAGGAGATTCTCCGGAAGTGCTGCGCAGTTTATTGCTACGAACGGGCCTTCCGCTCTTTCAGAATTATTATGAACCGAATGCGCAAATAACTCTTTTCCTGTTCCGCTCTCGCCCGTTATCAGAACATTGGAATCTGTCCTGGCCATTTTTTTCGCCAGCGCAACGGTCGAAATTATCCGCGGACTGACTCCAACGATGTCGCTGAAATTATATTTTGCAGCCAGACCGTTCACATATTTTGGTTTATTTTCAATTAGTTCCGGCTTATTATTGGTAAGTGTAATGACCGCACCAATAAATTCCCCGCCGCGGATAACCGGGGTCATTATTAATTCGAAATCATTTTTATCCTCCGCCTGTCTTTTTATTTCAACCTGACGTTCCTTACATCTGTCATAATCCGGTGATTTGATAATCTCATGTATATCACAATTGAGCAGGCTTGCTCTCCCAACTCCAAGAAAGTCAGCAGCTGAATAATTGCAGTCAGTGATTATTCCTCTTTTATTCACATTTATGACACCGCCGTCGAATACCCGCATCAGGGTATCAATATATCTTTTTTGATGTAAATTCTTTTCCAGAATAATTGACAGACCTGATGATGCACTTACCTGATTACTGGCAAAAACTGCAAATCTGTCAGTCTCCAAGATGTATTCGCAGTCCAGGGCTTCCGCCAGTTCGATGATCGACGCAATATCGATTTTTCTGGCTCCTATATCTACGATTTCTTTTACATAGTCAGGAACATACTCACGCTCTCCTACCGTAACTGCAAGATCATACTTTTCATCGGTCTTGCAGCCCGGATAATACGGTGTAAAAACAATATGTCCATAACCGGTCTGATATAATTGCGAAATAGTTTCTTCCGCCATTTTTTTAGTATTGTTTACCAGAAACGCATGTCTGCCTTTATCATATGCGTTTAAACTTACCAATGATTTTTTAGGTAAAGAAAGCACCGCCGGAATTACCACAGCTCCTCCCGGCAGCATTTTTTTAATGTCCCTGAATTTTGAAGACGACACAGCCGACACAAAAAATATTTTTTCTTCTCCCATATTATAAATCGAATCATCTTCGAAGTTATACGGTGTAATCGCCACCAGCTCTCCAAAGACGCTCCTGATCTGAGCGATATACTCTGCAACTGCTTTTTTATATTCTGTGATCAATCCGATTTTCTTTTTCATGATAATATCCCCATTTGTAATTATGATTTCTTTCACAATTATTATAATATCATAGACAAGAATAAGATGCCGATTATTTCAGCACCTCATTCTTCTCGTAAAGTATTATATTTATTTAAGCATTGCACTTGATCTTGAGTTCTTCCCATCTCTGGTCCACGTCTGCCTGGATCTTCTCGAGGTATTTCTCGTTGCCCGGCTTGAACAGGTGGGCGAATCTGCCCTGCGGTCTCAGGAAGTCTTCGATAGGAAGCTTCTTCTTAGGCTCGTAGTTCAGTGTCCAGTGCTCGCCGTTCTCTACTTCGAACAGAGGCCAGAAGCAGGTATCTACAGCAAGCTGTGTGATCTTGATGATGTCAGGCGTGTTGTATCTCCAGCCTCTCGGGCAAGGCGCCAGTATGTTCAGGAAGCATGCTCCCTTGGTATAGATGGCTTTCTCTGCCTTTACGTGCAGGTCCTTCATGTTCTGTACGAACGTAGTCTGTGCTACGTAAGGTACATGGTGCGCTGCGATGACCGCCGCGAGGTCCTTCCTGTTCTGAGGTTTGCCCATCGACTCTGTTCCCGCAGGTGTTGTCGTCGTGTCGGCGAACTCAGGTGTAGCGGACGATCTCTGGATGCCCGTGTTCATGTAGGCTTCGTTGTCGTAGCATACATATACCATGTCGTGGTTCCTCTCCATCGCTCCGGAAAGGGACTGGAAGCCGATATCGTATGTGCCGCCGTCTCCGCCGAAGGCGATGAACTTGAAGTTCTCTTTGATCCTGCCCGTCTTCTTCAGTACGTTGTAAGCAGCTTCCACGCCCGAGCATGTCGCCGCTGCGTTCTG
>JALCRY010000062.1 GCA_022652985.1 Eubacteriaceae bacterium
ACAGGCTGATCGCGCCCGGTTTACAGTTTTCGATACAGAGATAGCAGCCTTTGCATCTTTCTGTATCCAATTTGATCTTATCCATTGGTGCTCCTTCTTTTTTAATTATTAACAATATTTGTACTTGATTTTTTCTGATGTTGTGATAGAATCTGAACATCATAGTTGTTCCGCTTAATAGAACCATGTTCTATTTAATGCGATAATAACACGAAAGAAACGAAATTGCAATATGTTTTGCAGAAAAAATGTATTTATTGTATCATTAAGTAGGGTCAGGGCTGGGCATAGAGCCTGATGCCGGGAAGGAGATCATATGTCTGAATCAGTTATAATTAACGCAGTCGACAGGGCACTCGATGTGATACTGTATCTTTACAACCAGGGCAGGGAGGTTTCTATAACAGAAATATCCAAAGACCTGGGAGTATATAAAAGTACCGTCTTCAGGACTCTCGCCACTCTGCAGAACAAGGGATTTGTTTCACAGAATCCGGATAATGAAAAATATTCGCTTGGTGAAAAGTTCTATATTATCGGTACATCCATGAAAAACCGCGGAGGTCTTGTCAAACTCGTCAAGCCGTATGCGCAGAGGCTGAGCGCCGAATTCGACGAGGCTGTGAACGTATCCATACTGGATAAGGATATCGACGGTCTGTACAAGAGCGTGATCATCTATAAAGAGGAGAGTTACCAGGGCTTGAACGCGAATACGGAAGTGGGCTCGAGAAATGAATGTTACTGCGCCGCGGTCGGAAAGTGCCTCCTGGCATTTTCGGAAAACATCGACCTTACGATCTATAAAAGACATAAGATGAAGAAGTACACCGATACGACCATTACCAGCATCGCTGACCTCAAAAACGAACTTGAGCGCATAAAGAAAAAGGGATATGCGATCGATAACGAAGAAAGAGAAAAGGGACTTCTCTGTATCGGCGTGCCGATACTCATGAACGGCAGCGCGATCGCTGCCATCAGCGTTTCCGGACCTGAATCAAGGATCAGGCATGACATGGAATACAAAATAGATTTTCTGAAGAAGCTGAGCGCCGAAATGGCTGACGAGATTTCCAGACATCCGAATCAGCAATAGGGCCGTGCAAGGCCGCAAAGCCGGAGAGGCAGTAATACAAGGATACAATAATATGAGAATATGAGATATGGTGGGGCAGATTTTCAAAAAGCGGGAATTTGCACCACCATTTTCAACGGTTGAGGGTCCTCCTTCCGGGCGCGGAGGAGAATTTACCTGTTGAACGGTCGCTCAACCGCTGCAGCCAAGTAAACCGTGGTGCAGATCCGCGGATAATCACAGTCCGCACCACCAAATAGGGTGATGAACAAAATGTTGCGTAAATTCCGCGGAATCAAAAATTTACGCTACATCTTGCTCAAATTCCCGGATCCGCACATTTTAAGCTTAAAAAGAAAGGCCCTGCGTCGGAAAGCATTTTTTCCGATGCGAGGGCCTTCTTATTGATATAGATTGATAGATCGTGGTCTAATATGTCTATTTCAGCCAGGCTGTACGTTCAGGTGCCGGAGCATCTCCGTAGAGAATTTCTTCTACACGGCGATATGCGTTGGCAGTAGGAGTCAGGCCGAGTTCTTTCGACTCTTTGAGGTTATCTCTTGTGAGGCGAGGCAGAACGTCGCTGATGACCTTGTAAACGTGATTGATATCGGCCTGCTTCTGATAACACACTTCTTCCCAGGCGAACATTACGCCGGCAGTATTATGCCACCAGTCTGTCTGGAACAGAATGCCGCGGTCTGCGATCTTCTGAGCGAGACGGATCTCTTCTTCCTGAGAGCTGGCCTTGATCTGGTTGTTTGCCGATCCCCAGATGATCTTGCATCTGAGCTGCTCGATGTTCTCTTCTGTGAATATACCGCCGATAGCGCATGGAACAACTACGTCGACATCTTCGAAGAGGATATCTTCTATCTTGCCTGCTTTTATGTCAATTCCCTGAGCGGACCATTCTTTTACGCATCTGTCAACAACGTCCTGTTTGACGTCCGCAACGATAAGATGCGGGTTCTTGACCTTGGTGCATATTTCCTTGACCATTGCCCAGCCTACTTCGCCGAGGCCCTGGCAGGCAAATGACCATCCGTCCATGTTGTCATGACCGAGGAATTTGATTGCTTCTTCCAGTGCTATGTATACACCGTATGCTGTCGGAGGTCCTGAGCTCCCGAGAGGGCCCTGCGGACCGCAGGTGTACTGATAACTGTATTCGTTATCGATCATTACGTCTGTCATCTTGATCGGGAATCCCATATCAGGACCTGTTTCGCAGCGCATCGAATCCAGAGCAAATGCCAGGAAACCGATCTGCTGGAAATTGTCGAGATCGAGAGGGTCCATCATAACAGTTGATTTGATACCGCCCATAGGCAGTTCTCCGGCAATGTTCTTAAAGGACATTGCCCGTCCGAGGTTGAGTCCATCGATTATTACATCGAGTTCGTCCTCGCTCTTTTCGTGGCGACGGATTCCTCCGCCCATCGTAGCATGCCTTCCGTTGTTGATACCGCATTTACGGCTGTGCATATTTCCCATGTATCTGATGTCTAATGCCTTGTTGTAGTAACCGAGGATTCCGAAATGTCTTCCTTCGCGGATCAGCTCGAGGACTTCCTCAAGATAATCTGTCAGGCCGTACTTTTCGAACATGTCTTTTACTTCCTGCTCGTTCAGGTACTTTGCACTGTGGGTCTTGATGCTCTCAACATAGAAATCTTTGTTGTAACGCGACCAGTCGAGATCATCATCCCAGTCTTTGGATGCAGCTAGATAAACATTGCCCGTCTTCCAGTCATACTGGATGCGGAGAGTTGTTAAACCTTCCTGCTCTAATGGATAGAATAAACTTCTTTTGTCCATTATTAAACTCCTTTCTAAGTTCGTGTAGAAAGTATAACTGCCCCCTTCTTTTTATGCGCGCTGCCGCCACTGGCAAAATATTCCAAGTGCGGCTAAAAAAAAGGGACGTATGTACTGCTTTTTTTACGAAACAGACTACATCCATGCCCACATAGTAGCAGTGAGGATATCGGTTGTCAATATGTTTTTTGAAAAATCAAAAAATACTTTTTTATGATATAAAAATTCATTGACACGTGTGGAATGCAGTAATATCATATGAAGAATAAAAGAACGCGATTCTATTGTGCGGAACGAAACGGCACCGCGATGGCTTGGTAATGAAGCCGGTAACGGCCCCGCGACAGGCCCGCAATGAAGCCGGCAGCGGCTCCGCGGCAGACCACTGTAACGGGCCCGCGGCAGGCCGCAGTGAAGTCCGCAGCAGATCCGCGAAAGAGCCCGGAGATGTGCCCGGACGGCGCCTGGGACGGCGTTTGGTAAATTGAATATCGGTCAAACCGTAAAGAAAAGGATGTAGTCTGTTTCGTAAAAAAAGCAGTACATACATCCTTCTTTTTTAAAAGGAGTGATAGATGTGGAAAAAGAAATTACTGAAAGAATGAAAGCTGTCTGCGGGGAACGGAATGTGATAACGGATCCTCAGGATGTAAGCAGCTATCTGTATGATGAGACGGAAGAGCTGATAAGGCCGGAAGCGGCCCGGGGATGCATCGTTGTGCGGCCGCAGACGTATGAGCAGGTTTCCGCGATTTTAAAAGCTGCGAATGAAATGAATGTTCCGGTGATACCGAGAGGCGGAGGAACGGGAGCGTGCGGTGCGGTAATACCGGTGCAGCCGGGCATAATCATGCTCATGGAGAAGCTCCGCGATATTATCGAAGTCGACGAGACCAATATGATGGTGACTGTCCAGGCCGGTGTAACTCTCCGGCAGCTGAACGACTATCTTTCTGAAAACGTCCGCGAATTGTATTTTCCGTGTCACCCGGGCGACGAGGGCGCTCAGATGGGCGGCATGGCCATAGAAAACGCAGGCGGGGTGCGCGCCGTAAAACACGGTATCATGCGCAATTACATCAAAGGCCTCAAGGTCGTGCTCCCTTCGGGAGAGATCGTGCAGTTCGGAGGCAAGCTGATAAAAAACAACATGGGCTATGACCTTATGCATCTGATCATAGGCTCCGAAGGCACGCTGTGCGTCGTCCTCGAAGTCACTCTTAAACTGTATCCGCGATATGAATTTACCGGCGCTATGGTGGCTTCGTTCCGTTCGGCGGATGACGCGGTCGCCTGCGTGGGTGCGGTCCAGCGAGCGGGGATAATCCCGCTGGCAGTGGAACTCATGGACCGGATGATCGCGAAAAAAACCGCGGAGGAGATCGACGCCTCCTGGCCGCTGGATGATGAGGGCATGGTGGATATCATCTATATGGTGGAGGGAAAAACAGAGGACGATCTTTATTCTACCGCGGAAGAAATTGACAGGCTGTGTGATGAAAACGGATCGCTGAACTGCGTTATCGCGGAAAGCGGCAAGGAGCAGAAGAACATACTGGCGATCAGGTCGCAGATGTACGAGATATTCAAACCTTACTTCGTCGATTCGCTGGATACGGCAGTGCCGATGGCGCACATCGGCGACCTGCTGAGAGATATCGACGCAATAGCCGCGAAATACGGTTCGACTTCACCGAGAGTCGGACATGTTGCCGACGGCAATTTTCATAATTTTATTCTGAGAGATGAACCGAACGGCCCTGCACCTGTATGGGCCGACGATATGAGAAAAGAAATATACGAAGCGGCGCTGAAATACGGAGGGACGATAACTGCCGAGCACGGGACCGGCAGAACGAGGAAGCCTTATCTGGCGCTGCAGTATTCGGAGGGGACCATTGCCATTATGAAACAGATCAAAAAAGCGTTCGATCCGAATAACATTCTGAATCCCGGCGTGATACTGGATATTTGATATTGGAAAGAAGTGTTGAAAAATGAGTGAAAAGGTTCAGCTTGATAAAGTCATGGGGGTACGTGATTATTTCATGCTGGGGTTCGGGTCTATGGTAGGAGTAGGATGGTGCGTGGCGATAAACAACTGGATATCCTCGGGAGGCGGCGTCCTTATTACGGTAATATCGTTTGCTCTGGTAACGCTGATGATAATCCCGATAGGGCTGTGTTACGCGGAAATGTGTCCGGCTATGCCTGTCGCAGGCGGCGTCCTCGCCTACAGCTATAAGGCGTTCGGGGTCAAAGCGTCTTTCATCACGGGGTGGCTGGCGCTGCTGGCATATGTGAATGTAATGCCGTGGGAAGCAATTTACATAAACGATGTCATCAATTATCTGTTTCCGCAGATGCTCACGGGAACGCCTTTGTACACGCTCGGAGGCGCCGCCGTTTATCCGCGCTCACTGCTGTTCGGACTGCTGCTTTCGGGTCTCATGATCTTCATCAACTGGCGGGGAACGAGGATAGCTTCTAAAGTCCAGAATTTCTGCTGTTATCTGATGATCGTGGGCGCAGTAATAATCGCGGTATTCGCATTTGCCAAGTGCGATCTCAGCAATCTTACGCCGATCCATCAGAAACTGCTGGGGAAAAATCTTTCGTCCATACCGGCGTGTATGATGGCTGTTTTTGCTCTGGCGCCTTTCCATTTTTCGGGATTCGATACTATCTGTCAGGGTGCAGAAGAAAGTTCAAAGGGGATCAATTATAGAAAGCTCGGCAAAGTCATCGTATTCGGCATCGCCATTACCGGGGCGTATTACTGCCTGATGCTGATGAGCGCGGGCGTGGCCTATCCGACCAAAGCTTTCGTATTGCTGAACCGGCCGTCTATCTGCTATATGTTCGTAGTTCTGTATCCGGGGATCACCGGGCGTGTACTATATGTGATCACGCTGATCACAGCGCTGGCCGGGCTGTTCTCGACCTGGAACGGTTTTTATATAGCCGGCGCCAGACTGTGTCTCGGGATGGGGCGCGCCAGAATGCTGCCGAAATCGTTCATGAAAATACACAGGAAATACAAGACTCCGGTTGCCGGCAACATACTCTGCGGAGCGGCCTGCCTGGCGGGGCCGGTCGTCGGGATCGGACTCATCGATCCGCTGAGCATAATCGGTTCGTTTGCCTTTGTAGTATGCTGGCTGTCTTCGGCGGCGGCATGCTGGAAGATAAGGATCACAGACCGGGAAATGGAGCGGCCGTTCAAAATACCGGGCGGTACCGCAGTAATGAAGCTGGCGTGTCTTTTCTCGACGGTGTTCGCGCTGATCTGCATACTGCCTTTTTCACCGGGTTATATGGGCAGCGTCGCGGTAATATATCTCGTGGTGTGGTGTGCACTGGGCGTGTCGGTATATCTCGGGTTTGCGAAATACCGCAGCCGTTTCCCACTGGCCGAGATAGAGGAAACTCTGTTTGAAGGACTTCGGAAAGATGAAAATGTATCCTGAAACCGGCTTCTGCCGGTCAGGGTACATTTTGATTTCAGACATGCCGCTAAGAGTCAGAATGTTGCAATTTGTAGAACAACGTTTTGCTGAGCAGAAAATTTATATTGACAAAGGCCCTTACAAGGTGTTTAATATACTTAAAGATTAATGGAACCGAGTTCTATAGAATAGAACAAGGCGACAAGAAGATAAAATTGTTCCGCTTGTAAATTAAATCTCACTCACTAGTTGTCAAACACAACAAAAGGGGGCCATAGCAATATGGACAAAAAAGAAATTGAAAAAATGCTTATGACTGATATAGACAACAGCAGGGAAAAAGCATTTGAAATCGCTCAATTTATTTTTGACCATCCTGAAATTTCCAGACAGGAATACGAATCATCTGAATATCTGGCGCATTACCTCGAAAAAGAGGGATTCGAAGTCGAAATGCCGTACTGCGGTATACCGACTGCGTTCAAAGCCACCAGAAAGAACGGGAACGGACCGCGGATCGCCTATATGGCTGAATACGATGCGCTTCCGGGTATCGGACACGGATGCGGGCATCACTGGATAGCGTCCACGAGTCTTATGGCAGGGATAACCCTGGCAAAGGCTCTTGACTATCTTGAAGGGGAAGTGACTGTATTCGGCACACCGGGCGAAGAGACCGGAGAGGGCAAACCGTACATGGTGGATCAGGGCGCTTTTGACGGATACCAGGCAGCACTGGAGATACATCCTCAGGGGTGCACATCTCTCGAACTGGACATGATCGCCATCGGAGGCATAGACATTACTTTTACCGGAACGGCATCTCATGCAGGCGCAGCTCCGTATAACGGTGTCAATGCGCTCGATGCAGTCATTACATTTTTCAACAGTGTGAATGCCATGCGTCAGCAGCTCAGAGACGGCACCAGAGTCCACGGCATTATCACCGAGGGCGGTACGGCAGTCAATATCATTCCCGAGACAGGAAAAATCAGGATCGAAGTCAGAGCGAAAGAAATGGATTACTGGAACGAGGTACTGGACCGCGTGGTCAAATGCGCCGAAGGAGCAGCTCTGGCAACAGGATGTGAACTCGAATGGCATCATTTTGAACCTACATGCGCGGGACTCCTGATCAACAAGAATCTGGAAAAACTGTTTATGGAAAACATGAAGGATTTTCCGGAATTCGTGGAGAGCGGAGACAGATTTGCAGGGGGAGCAAGCGACGTCGGAAATGTAAGTCAGGTAATACCTACATTCCACCCAATGATGAAGTTCGTCGAAAACGGCGCAAGCGTACATACGGTGGAGTTCAGAGACGCCTCACTTTCGGATTATGCGAAGGAGCGGGCGATCGACTGTATAAAGATACTGACCAAAACAGGACTGCAGCTTCTGGAAGACCATGAACTGGCATATAGCCTGTAGTTATATGTCTCGTCATGAATGCAATAATACAACACATTAATACAACACATACCAAATAATACAATCAATCTATATCACAGAAAGGAACCAATGATGAGATTTTCAAAAAGAATGGATATGATCAAGCCGTCGGCTATCAGATCAGTGCAAAAAAGAATCGCTGCAACAGAGAACGTAATTTCGTTCGCAGCCGGTCTTCCTGACCCTGCACTCTTCCCATTGGATGACTTGGAAAAAGCAACGAGCAAAATGATTAGAGAAAAAGGCGAGCTGGCATTCCAGTACGGCCTGACAAAGGGATATGATCCTATGATCGACAAGCTGGTTGAAAGAATGAGAAACAAGGAAAAGATCGATGCATCTGCCGCAAACATCATTCTCACAACAGGTTCACAGCAGGGCCTGGCGTTATGCGCGATGATGTTCCTCGACGAGGGCGACGTAGTCGTAGCTGAAAACCCGAGCTATCTCGGCGGCATCAATGCCTGCAGACCTTACGGCGTAAGCTTCATCGGCGTAGATACTGATGATGAGGGAATGGATACAAAAGAACTGGATAAGGTACTGGCGGAAAATCCAAGCGTAAAGATGCTCTATGTCATTCCTAATTTCCAGAACCCAACAGGCAAAGCATGGTCTCTGCAGAGACGCAAAGACTTCATGGAAGTCATCAATAAATATGATGTGATCGTAGTGGAAGATAATCCTTACGGAGAAATCAGGTTCAAGGGCGATTTCGTACCGAGCCTTAAATCCATGGATACACAGGGCAAAGTCGTATATCTCGGATCGTTCTCGAAAATACTGGCTCCTGGACTCAGGATCGCCTGGATATGCGCTGATCCGGAAGTCGTCAAGGAAGCTGAACTGATCAAGGAAGGCTGGGATCTCCAGTGCAACCAGTTCGTTCAGGTCCAGGCTGTACAGTATATGGAAGACTTCGACCTGGAAGCTCATATTGCTGAGATACAGCAGCTCTATATGAAGAAGTGCGATCTCATGCTCGAAATGATGGATAAGGAATTCCCTGAGAGCGTGACATATACAAGACCGGAAGGCGGAATGTTCATCTGGGTAGTACTTCCGGAAAACGTTGATGCTGATGTCCTGCTGGATACAGCTCTGGAACACGGCGTTGCTTATATACCTGGCGAGCCGTTCTTCGCCAACGGCGGACCGAAGAACACTATCAGAATGAACTTTACAACTGTATCGGAAGATCAGATCAAAAAAGGAATCAAGATTCTCGGTGACGTATTGAAAACAGTTTGCTAGATCCGGAATAAGAGGGAGTTGAGGTTTCAAGAATCATAGATGATTGATTTTTGAGAAAATCACGGAGGAGTTAAATGGAAAACAATTACATCAAAAAGTCCCCGGTCAAACTGGGCGCGACAATGCTCGTATTGGGAATGTGCTGGGCAATAGTATACCTGGTACCGTTCCTGCAGTACACATGGTATGACCCTTTCAAGGCTTACCTTGGCACATCAAATTTCAGAATGAGCCTTCTGCTCACGATCTACGGCTTCGGAAATGTATTCGGATGCCCGATCGGCGGCTGGGTGGCTGACCACTTCAACTACAAGTGGATATATGTATTATCGATCGGCCTGAACGGCGTATTCGGACTTCTGTTTTGCCTGTGGCCTAGCTACGGATTTGCAGTACTGGTATGGATCGGATTCGCGGTTTCCAGCCTGTTCATGAACTATCCTACTCACATCAAGATCGTTCGTGACCTGGCATCGGACGAGAACCAGGGCAAGATCTTCGGAGTAAACGAGACCTGCATAGGGATCGGCAACATAGTTATTTCCGCTCTGATGAATGTCGCCTTCATAAAAATGGGCGCAGGCATCGGAGGAATCAAGGGCGCGATCGTTACAAACGCAATACTTTCATTTGTACTGATGATCCTGATCGCTATTCTGCTTGACGATCCAAGAAAAACAGGAATGCTCAAGAAGAAGACAGACGATTCTGAGAAAGTCAACTTCAAGCAGGATTTCGGCGCAGTGGCGAGACACTCGGAAACATGGTTCTATGCGCTTACGATATTTGCGGTATATTCGTTCATGAGCACGCTCACATATTTTACACCGTACTTTACAAGCGTACTCGGCGTAACAGTAGTATTCTCCGCCTGGATGTCGATATTCAGACAATACGGAATGCAGCTGGTAGGTTCGCCTATAGGCGGTACTATATCTGACAAAATTAAATCGCCTGCCAAACTGCTGTATCTGGTATATGTATTGGGGATCCTCGGATTCCTGGCACTGCTCTTCGTCAAGTCAGGATGGACAGTCGTAACGATCATTGCTCTGACTATGTTCATTTCGTTCTTCGTATACATGGCAAGAGGATGTTACTACGCAACACTGACAGAAGTCGGCGTTCCGAGAAAGTTCTCGGCTACAACAGTAGGCGTAGGCGCGATGATCGGATTCTCGCCGGACATCTTCCAGTTCGCAATGTACGGACACTGGCTCGATAGTGTGCCTGCAGCAACAGCATATCAGCGCATATTCATTTATCAGCTGGTGGTTCTGGCAATTGGATTCTTTGCCGCGACAAGGATCCGCAAAGCAGCTAAGAAATACGGTACAGCCAACGGCGGTACTTACGATAATCCGAAGCCTGACAATGCAGCGACGGGTGATACAGCAGCAACTAATTAGTACTTTACTTTATAACTGAGAAATATGCCCTGTGTCGTCACCGGGCATATTTTCTTCAGGCCTGGAAGGAAACCAACATGAAAAACAAAGTGATTACTATCGATAAAGCGATGACTTTTGTTAAAGACGGAAGCAGCCTGATGATGACGGGATTCGGTCAGTCCGGATCGCCGAGACATCTGATACGCGCTCTGTCGAAGACGGATGTTAAAAACCTGCATACTATTTCCGACGACCTCGGAGTTGCAGAACACGGATTCGATCAGACAATATCCGCTTTGGTAAACAATAAACAAATAAGCAAGGCTGAATGCTGCTTCATCGGACAGAACCCGGAAGCCAGCAGACAGTATATAGAAGGCACTCTTGATATAGATTTCATTCCGATGGGCACTTTCGCAGAACGCATACGTGCGGGCGGGGCAGGCATCGGAGGATTCTATACGAAGACAGGCATCGGCACAGTAGTGGAAGAAGGCAAGGAGACTAAAGTCATCAACGGCGAAAAGTACCTGCTTGAACTGCCGCTCAGAGCTGATGTGGCATTCCTGCACGCCTATAAAGCGGACAAGGCAGGCAATGCGATCTTTAAATATACCGCGCGCAACTACAATACGATCATGGCTACGGCTGCCGATACAGTTATTCTGGAAGCCGAAAAAATCGTCGAGATAGGCGATATCGAGCCTGATGAAGTGCAGCTGCCGGGAGTATTCGTTGATTACGTCGTAGAAGCAGAGGAGGACATACTGTAATGGCAAATTATAGAGAAACGATCGCAAAGAATGTCGCACCGCTTCTTAAAGACGGCGACTTTGTAAACCTCGGAGTGGGGATACCTACTCTCGTGGGTAATTTCCTGCCGGAAGGTGTGGATATCATACTGCACGGCGAAAACGGATCCGCCGGCATCAGAGGCAGACTGGCCGAAAATGTCTATGAGGATGCCGATACATTCCTGGAGTGGGAGCGTACGCACAAGGGCGAGATGACTGATTATACTGTCGGCCACAAGGATCTTCTCGATGCGGGAAGCAGACCGATCACGCTGGTGCCGGGCGCCTGCAATTTTGACATAGTAACATCGTTCACGATGCCGAGAGGCGGACACCTTGACAAGACCGTACTCGGAGCAATGCAGGTCGCACAGAACGGCGACCTCGCCAACTGGCTCGTACCGGGACAGATGGCCACAGGCATGGGCGGCGCGATGGATATTCTGGCGGGCACAAAAACAGTGATCATCGCCACGACACTTACTGCAAAAAACGGAAAGCCGAAACTCCTCAGGGAGTGCACATTACCGCTGACGGCGGTCAAATGCGTGTCGACTGTTGTCACAGAAAAATGCATCGCGGAGATCAGAGATGAAAGATTCCATATCGTGTCGATGTATCCCGGAGTTACAGAACAAGAAATCAGAGAAGCTATAGATGCGGATGTTATTTTCGACGACAACATGCAGATAATGGTCGAGTGATAACTGATGTAAGCTGAAAGGAGCTTATTATGAATGCTAACGAAAACAACGGGGGAAACGGAGAACTTAAACGTAATTTAAAAAGTAGACATCTTACCATGATCGCTATCGGGGGAGCGATCGGTACAGGGCTTTTCCTGCTCAGCGGCGAGTCGGTGAGCACGAGCGGCCCGGGCGGCGCCGTCTGCTCGTATATCATAATGGGAGTTATCGTATATTTCCTGATGTCGTCTCTGGGGGAGATGGCGACAGAACTGCCTCTTTCCGGATCATTCGAGACATA
>JALCRY010000063.1 GCA_022652985.1 Eubacteriaceae bacterium
TCGTAACGCATGGGAAGCTCGTTACAGTAGAATTAAAGAAATAATCAAAAGGAGACAAGGGATAATGGTAGTAAATGAAACAGAAGTCATGCCGATATTCGCCGATACGGATGCCATGCAGATCGTATATCACGGCACATATGTCACATGGATGGAACTCGGCAGAACAAAGCTGATGGAGAAACCTCTGAGGGCATATGAAAAGAAAATAGGACAGCAGATCTGGCTGCCGATAATCGCGCTGGATATTCGTTACAAGACACCGGCAAAGCTTTATGAAAAGCTTGTTGTCAGGACTAAAGTAAAGAGCATGAAAGCCGCCACGATCGAATTCGAGTATGAAATAGTGAATAAGGAAACAGGCGAAGTCCATGTGACGGGAACGACAAAGCATCCTCTGACAGACACTGATCTCAATCCTCTCAATATCAAAAAGCATCATACGGAATTGTATGATACGATAATAAAAATGATGAAATAAAGTGGTTTAATCATGTCTGCGGGGGTATACATGATTCGTAAAAACACAAGGAGGTAACAAAATGGCAGTAACAAAAGTTAATTCCGGAAATTTCGAAGCAGAAGTTCTGAAGTCCGATAAAAAAGTTTTAGTCGATTTCTTCGCAACATGGTGCGGACCATGCAAGATGATGGGTCCTGTTGTAGAGGAGCTTTCTGAAACGAACAGCGACATCAAAGTCTGCAAGCTCGATATCGACGAGAGCCCTGACGTGGCATCAAAGTACGGCGTTATGGCAGTACCTACATTCATCGTTTTTGAGAACGGTGAAGAGTCGAAAAAAGATGTAGGCGCTATCGGCAGGGAACAGCTTGCCGCTATGGTCGGATAGAAGGCCAATAATAAAGTTTTCGAAAAGCGGGTCTGCAATATCGACTCGCTTTTTAATTATGATATAATATCATCAGTAATATTTTGGAGTGGATCGATGTTTGAAAAAGGACAGACAGCAGAATTAGAAATCGTCGACATGAGCGACCAGGGCAAAGGCATCGGCAAAGCCGGGGGACACTCCGGCGGACTTGCGGTATTCGTCGACCGGACAGTGCCGGGAGATACTGTAAAAGTCAGGATCACCAAGGTCAAAAAGCATTATGCCTATGCGAACCTCATCAAAATAATCGAGCCGTCCGAGCACCGTATCACCCCGCTTTGTCCCTATGCCGATATCTGCGGCGGCTGCGCTTTCGCGCATCTCGATTACGAGGGACAGCTCGATGTAAAATACGGTCAGGTCATGAACAAGCTCAGGAGGATCGGGGGCGTAGAAGACCCGGTCGTCAGGCCTGTCATGGCCATGGCGGAGCCGTTTCATTACCGGAATAAAGTTACATATTCCATAGGCGCGGGCGGACTGACAGCGAAGAATAACGGGATCGCGGAAAACGCAGGCAAACCGGCCGTGGGATTTTTCCGCGGCAATACGCACGAAGTAGTGAACTGCAGGAAATGCATGCTCCAGAGCGCTTCGGCCATGGCATGTGCGGAAGCTGTCCGACAGTATATGAAAGAAAGCCATGTGACCGCCTGGGACGGCAAGTGGCAGAAAGGTCTCCTGCGGAGACTTGTGGTCAGAACAGGTTTCATGACCGGCGAAGTCATGGCCATCCTCGTTATAAACGGTCGAAAACTTCCGAATCAGGAAAGGCTCATTGAACTCCTGAGGCAGGCGGTCCGCGAGTCAGGATATTCGCTCGAAAGCGTTTATATCAACGTCAATACCGAGAAAGGCGAGCAGGTATACGGGAAAGAAATGATCCTTCTCGACGGCTGCCGAAGCATCCGCGAAAAGTTCGGCGATCTGACATACGGAATATCTCCGCTTTCGTTCTATCAGGTAAATCCGGTGATGGCGAGGATGTTGTATGATAAAGTGATCGAATATGCTGATCTGCACGGTGATGAAAATGTGCTCGACCTGTACTGCGGCGTCGGTTCGATCGGGCTCTGGTGCGCGAAAAAAGCGGGCTTCGTAGTCGGAATCGAATCAGTAAGGGATGCCGTGGAAGACGCCGGCCGCAATGCCGAAATAAATGATATCAAAAATACCAGATTTTTGTGCGGACGCGCGGAAGACCTGCTGCCCGAGATGACAGGCATGAAACCGGCAGGACGCAGATACGAGGAGATAGCTCTTTCAGTTGTAAAGAATGCTGATGTCGCCATACTTGATCCTCCGCGCGCGGGGTGCGACCGTGCGCTTCTGGAGGCAGTAATAAAAACCGGCCCTTCGAAAGTCGTCTATGTGTCATGCGATCCGGCAACGCTTGCCAGGGATATAAAAGTTCTCACAGAAGGCGGATACAAATTCATCGAAGCCACACCGGCAGATCTTTTCCCTCACACCAGGCACATTGAGGTCGTAACACTGCTTATGCGAACGCAGTGAAGCAGAAGCAGATGTACGTCACATGCAAATGCTGCCCGCAAAGAATGAGCGGAGTGCAGCCGACTGCGGAGACTTGTTGTCTCTTAGAGAAGACAAGCAAATAGCGAAGGCTGACCTTAGAGCCACCGTTTGCCAGAGCGGTCGGATCGGGAAGTGATCCGGGCACCGCGGGACGGCTGACGGCAATGGCGATGAAACCTTATGATGACATAGCAGATACGATTGATGATCTTCGTAATCAGAAGAAAAAAGTGTTGATAGAAAAAGCTGAGCAGGAAGGAAAGAAGTTGTAAATCAAAGAGATTACCGATTTTTGTTTGGGATTGATCATAAACTATTTGACTATGATGAACAGATGGTTCATAAGTATATCGAGCGAATCACCTTTTATGTGCCTGAAAGCCGCTGTCTGAATTATTCTTTAATGATTGTTGAATATATTTTACAGAAAGAATTCCATGCGCAATTTGTATGTACTATTTCGCGATTAGATAAAGACTGCATCGTCGATATCCGGGCAATGGGATATACTTCTGCGCTGCAGTGCAGCCGCAATGTATCTGTGCTGCTGCACGCGTGCGCTGCAATTCATTGCTGTCTGCGGCAGCAGAAGTGATTTTGTCCAGATGATTCCAGATGGGCGGATCACAGGCTGCTAAGCGGATCACAGATTGTAAAATTGAATGCGCAAAAGGTTACTGAAATAAGAAAATAATGAGACGCGGATATTTCGTCTGGCAGCTGATTTGCTTTGATAAATACCGTTGTGAGTGTTAGAATATCGAGTAACAGCACAGTTTGCACAGGGGTGGAGTGGTTATCATGAAGAGGATAATGATCAGTATATGTTCCGTTATTATTCTTATTTGCACTATTTGTGTTTTAGTGCCGGGCAGCAGAGTACATGCTGACAGCAGCGGGAGTACCGCTGGGCAGAAACAGGTATTGTTTATCAATTCATATGGATATGATTTTGAAACAGTGCCGATAGTGATGAAAGAGGTCTCTGATCGGCTCAAAGGGAAATATACGATCCAGTATCTGTTCATGAACGAAAAATATGTGAATGATGAGCAGGCTTCCGGACAGCTTTCTGATGAGCTGGATGAAATGACATCTGAGTTCAAATACAGCGCGGTCATTCTCGGAGACGATGCCGCATTTGATTATGCGATACGCAACAGGAATAAATATTTTAAAAACATTCCTCTTATCTATGAAAATATCAACAGTGTCGACAAGGCAAAAAAATACAGAAATGATCCGCTGATAACCGGGGTCGTGGAAAAATTTCCTATGCGAAAAACGATCGAACTGGCGAAAACGATACAGAAAAAAGCCACAAAAGTCGTTGTTATTACTGATAATTCTGTTTCCGGCGCGGGATCGGCCGGGCAGGCCATGAAAGAAAAAAAGAATTTCCCGGACATGAGTTTCGAGCTTTTCGATACATCTGCCATGAGCGAGGAGCAGATCAAGACCAGGATAGCTTCGTATGCGGATGATACTATCCTCATTTATACAGTTTTCAATACGGACGGGAACGGAAAACGCTATACGCTTCAGCAGGGAGTAAAATTAATTACTGACGCGGCCAGGATACCGGTATTCAAGGCGGATGAAGCAGGGCTGGGCGACGGACTCGTCGGAGGATATATGCTTTCGTATAAAAGCGTGGGTCAGCAGACGGCAGATGCAGTAATAGATGCACTGGACGGGCACGGAAGCAGCGGGTCTTACCGCACAGGTTCATGTCTTTATGAATTCGACAGCAGCGTTTTGAAGCGCTTCGACATTTCCAAGTCCATTCTTCCGGCGGATTCACAGTATATAAATACTGAACCCGGCTTTTTCGAAAAACATGAAATGGAATTGATGATACTGGTGTGCGTGCTGGCCGTCATCTTTGTCATAGTTCTGATATACAACATAAGAAAGCGGAAAAAACTTAAAGAAGCTCTGCAGGAAAGCAGAAAAAGGCTTGAGGTCAACAGGGCCGCAAACCAGGCAAAGACAGAATTCCTTTCGCGGATGAGTCATGATATACGTACTCCGCTGAACGGCATTATCGGGATGACGCGCATTGCCAGGAAGCAGGATAACTCTGAAAAGACGGTCGAATGCCTAGATAAGATCGACACATCTTCAGCGTTTCTTCTGGAGCTCATCAATGACATCCTTGACATGAGCAGCATCGAGAGCAATAAAATTACGCTCGATCCGGAACCGTACTATATTGCGGATGGAATGAAGTACATAAATGCAGTAATAAAGCCTCTGTGTGATGAGAAGGAGCAGAAGCTGACAGTAACGGACGAGACCGAAAGGTCGGCAGTCCCGCTGATAGACGCGCTGAGAATGAATCAGATCGGATTCAACATCATTTCGAATGCCGTTAAGTACACACCTGCCGGCGGGACAATAGAAATAGTTATTAATACAAGAGTGCTCGACGACAAAAAACTGAGGCTCACATTTACGGTCAGGGATAACGGGATCGGAATGAGCAAAGAATTCCAGAGCAGACTGTTCGATCCGTTTACGCAGGCGAACCGTGATGATATTTCGGAAACCAGAGGGAGCGGCCTCGGACTTTCGATAGTGAAGAAACTTACGGAGCTCATGGGCGGAACGATCACCGTTGACAGCGAACTGAACAAAGGCACGACCATTACCGTGGGGATAACATTCGACTATATTGCCGGGAAAGAGGACGAAGGAGCGGACATTGCTGCACCTCACGGAGAAACGGATATCAGTCTGCTGCAGGGTATGCATGTCCTGTTGTGTGAGGACCATCCGCTCAATCAGGAGATTGCCAGAGCAATGCTGGAGGATAAGGGGATCACGATGGATATTGTGACGGACGGACGGCAGGGGGTGACACAGTTCGCAGCTTCTGACATAGGTTATTATGATGCCGTGCTGATGGATCTGAGGATGCCTGTCATGGACGGATATGAAGCGACGCGGGCGCTGCGCGCACTTGAGAGGAGCGATGCAAAGACTGTACCGGTAATAGCTATGACAGCCGATACTTTGACGGGGGAAGTGCAGAAATGTTTTGATGCGGGTATGAACGGACATGTTGCAAAACCTATCGATCCGGACAAATTGTTCCGTACGATCGCGGAAACGGTATCGAAAAACAGAGGTGTCGTATGACGATTGTGTAATCGCAGGCCCAATGCATAAGTGTTAAACTGCTTGTAAAGGAAAACTATTTAACGATATTAAACAGGAATAATAGCACTGAAAAGTATGAGTGGAAAAACATTTATCAGAGGCGCGGCGATACTTGGCTTTGCCGGTATCCTGGTTAAAGTACTGGGGGCCATATATCAGATCCCGTTTACCCAGATGATGGGTGCTGCCGGATTAGCATATTATACGCCGGCATATTATGTATATACGGTATTTATTGTACTGGCAACATCTGGAATTCCGGTGGCGATTTCCAAAATGGTGTCAGAGCGGGCAGTAACAGGCGATTATGAAGATGCTGACAGAGTATTTTCTTTATCATTTAAACTTATGCTGGCGATAGGATCATTATCTTTTGTCCTGATGTATTTTGGAGCATCTCTTATTGCTGATGCCTCAAATGTTCCTGAAAGTGCGCTGGCAATGAAGACAATTGCGCCGGCTCTTATTATTGTACCTGTGATGGCTTCTTTCAGAGGCTACTATCAGGGACAGCAAAATATGAAACCAACAGCTCTGTCACAGATTGCGGAACAGGTCCTGCGAGTGGTATTTGGATTGCTGGCCGCTTATTTGCTTTTGCATGCCGTTATCGGGACTGATTTTCTTGAGCAATATTCTTTATTGGAAAGAGGAGCAGCAGGCGGTGCGTTAGGAGCGGTCATCGGATCTCTTTCGGGTCTGGTCGTAATGATAATATTCTATTTGAAAGAACGAAAAGAAAGAGCGGAGCGGATAGTACATAGTATAAATCCTGATAATGAATCGAATGCCGCGTTGCTAAAAAAAATACTTATCATTTCTATCCCTATTACAGCGGGCGCCTGTATTTCGCCTGTGATGACATATCTGGATGCACCGATAGTGATCAACAGGCTGGTTTTCAGCGGAATGGCCCATGCGCACGCACAAATAATGTATGGGGAAATAGGATATTGCACACCATTTATCAACTTGCCGCAGGCCCTTTCCATGGCTCTTTCCATGAGTCTCGTTCCTCTTATTGCTTCTGCTCATAAAATGAATGATCATGACATGCTGACAGATAACACCTCGCTCGCATTAAGACTTTCTGTCATAATCGGAATGCCGTGCGCGGCCGGAATGGCGGTTTTGGCCGAACCAATATTGCTGCTTTTTTATGCGAACAAGGCTGCAGAGGCGATAAATGCGGCGCCGACTTTTACTATTCTGGCTGTCAGTATTCTCTTTGTTGCGATAGTGCAGACTGTTTCGGGGATATTGCAGGGCATCGGAAAGCAGATGATACCTGTCAGGAACATGCTGATCGGTATAGTAATAAAAATAGTAACTACCTGGTTTCTGGTCAGCATTAGATCGCTGAACATAAAAGGGGCCGCAATTGGAACATTGATAACATATATTGCTGTTGCCTGTCTTGATGTACATGCGACAAGAAAATATACCGGTTTCTCATTGAATATAAAATTGACATTTCTGAAACCTGCGGCGGCGACTGGTGTAATGACAGTTACAGCCTGGCTCGTTTATTATGTTATCTTCGGGGGAGGGCAGGGAAATAAAATTGCGTGTATTGTATCAATTGCATCTTCCGGGATCGTATATTTGATTATGCTGTTTCTGACAAAAAGTTTCACGCGACAAGATCTCGATTCTTTCGGGTTCGGCAAAAAAATCATTGCGTTTTATGACAGAATAAAATGAAGAAGGAAGGCAGGTTGTCAAGATGATGACCTGTTATTTTTTGCCTGTTTCACAGGCGGCGCAATGGGCGGATCGTATGAATATAAAAGCCGCCGCAGCAAAATAATAACAATGCGATTTTATAAAGTGTCGGACCTCTGTGAAATAGAGATCCGGCATTTTTTATTTCCGGATATTTAACATGCTATATATAAATGTTTTGTTATCACCTCAATAACGCCTATAATACATATAGGAGTGAAAAATATTAAATAGTATAACTGAAAGGAAATGAATTCATGATTGAGTCAAAGCAGGAAAAGTATCAGCTGACAATTACATCTGACAGCATAGTATCGACGGATGAGCGTTTTTCCGTTGACGATCTGGCACTCGGAGATCATTACAAGCCGCTGGATGTGTATTTCAGCAGGGCAAACGGCGAGGTGGTCCGCCGTTCGTACATCAAAGGCGAACGAAGAAATTCAAATCAGACAATGCCGCGTATTGCCTGCCAGTTATTTGAAAACCGGATAGCAGCATTGTCTGTCGAAGAAAAAGAAAATTTTCCTGTCTGTCAGTATACGCCGAACGGCGAGATCATCCGCGGCATTTTCACCAGTGTCGATGAGTTCAGAGAGCACCGCAATACTATTGAGTATATGACATACAGCTATGACAGCGGACGGCAATTTGTGATTTACTGCTGGAATATTTTCTCGACTCTAATGTTTACGCAGGAATGTCTGAAACGCTTTGGAGAGGCAGGAGACAGTTTCATTCTTATATATCGGGAAAAGGAAGAAAAGGAATCGGTACAGTCTGAAAGCGAAGAAGCGGTTGCAGAGGAACTGGTTCAGCAGTTCAATGGATATATAAATCCGTATTCCGCGATGCTTATCGAATCCAAGAATATTATATTCCGCGGGGCTCCGGGAACAGGCAAATCTTACCTGGCCAAAGAAATAGCAGCTGATATTATCAGTGACGGTTATTATGATGATTATACTATGCTGTCTGAGGAGCAGAAAAAGCAGGTGGAATTTGTTCAGTTCCATCCGAGCTATGACTATTCTGATTTTGTAGAAGGGCTGAGACCGACGATCAATGCCGACGGTTCGATGGGCTTTGAACTGCAGGACGGCGTGTTCAAAAAATTTGCCGCCAGGGCGCAGAGTAATTATGAAAATTCCCGTAAGTCCAGGGAAGCGGTCGAAAAGGAAGTATCTGTCCGGGAGACCATGTCTGATTTCTTCTCCGGCATCGAATTTGGCGTGGATGAGTTCGAAACGGTCAACGGCAATAAATTTACCATTACCGGGGTCGATGACAGACATATATTCATTTCTATTCCTGCGAATGAATCAATAGACAAAATCGCGCTCAACGCTGCGGAAGTCAGCCAGATGCTGGCGTCGGGCAATGATTTTAAAAGGGTCAAGGATGTAACTGAGTTCTTCGGCAAGGTCTTTGCAACGCAGGGGTATTCCTACGATTTTGCATTATATAATGCTATAAAGGCTAAGAAAATCAATGTTTCCGGAGCGAACATGAAGCTGGAGAAACTGAAAAAATACATTTTTATTATTGACGAAATCAACCGCGGAGAGATATCGAAGATTTTCGGCGAGCTGTTCTTCGCCATAGATCCCGGATACAGGGGAAGAGCCGGAGAGGTTTCAACACAGTATGCAAATCTTCACGATGATCCCGATGAGAAATTTTTCATTCCCGAGAATGTTTATATCATAGGAACGATGAATGATATCGACCGGTCTGTAGACAGTTTTGATTTTGCCATGAGACGCCGTTTCCGGTTTATCGAACTCAGAGCAGATGAGCGGCTGGAAATGCTGGATGCTCTTAATGATGATGAACTGAAAGCCGAAGCCATCAGACGCATGACAGCGCTGAACACTGAAATCGCGAATGTTGAAGACCTGAATGAAAATTATCAGATAGGGGCGTCGTATTTCCTGAAATTAAAGACGCTGAACTTCGACCAGCTCTGGACGGATTATCTCAGACCGCTTTTACAGGATTATATTCAGGGAATGTATGATTATGACGGGATAATGAAGAGGTTTGCCGAGGCCTACGGATATTTGAAACCGGGTGAGGACAGTACAGATGAAACTGCTCAAAATTAAAGACAATTCATATAATAATAAGGAGGACTTTTCCGGCGTCCGTAATGTCGCAAAAAAAGTTGCGGATAAGACACTTGAGCAGCTGGAAAAAGAGGGTATCTTCATTTTTCCCGAACTCATCAAAGATGCTGATGATATTACAAAAGATCAGATGGTTCTTAAAAGTGAAAATGACGCATACAGGTCAAGTAATGTTATGGGGTTCCTGGGCTGCATGGACGAGCGGCTGGTCATTGAATCGCGGTTTTCCGCAGGCGATCATGATTATTTCTTTCAGTATCTGCTCGACAGGGTGCTTGATTTTCCGAATATTATTGATCTGGAGACCGATGAGGATCAGGATAACAGACTTTTCAGCCTGCTGCTGTTTTTGTTCCCTTCTTATCTGAAGGCAGCTATGCGGAAGGGAGTCTATAAGACATATATTTTAAACAGGTACAATGACAGCAGCGTCAGGGGGGCTGTCGATATCGCCGGGCATATAAGGCAGAACATTCCGTTTGTAGGGAAAGTGGCCTATAATATGCGGGAATATTCATATGATAATCAGTTGATGGAACTTATTCGCCATACGATCGAATTCATTAAAAAGAAACCGTATGGCAATAATCTGCTCCTGAAGGTAAAGGATGAGGTAAAACTGGTCATAGATGCTACTCCGGATTATGAATTTTATGATAAGAGAAAAGTGATTGTCGAAAATCAGCAGAATGTTATCAGGCATGCATATTTCCATGAATACAGAACTTTGCAGCATCTGTGCATTCTGATCCTGCAGCATCAGAAGCATCAGATAGGTTCGGGATCACGGCAGATATACGGGATTTTATTTGACGGAGCATGGCTGTGGGAAGAATATGTAAACACTCTGATCGGCGAGGCGTTCTATCATCCGATGAACAAGAGCAGGAAAGGTGTACAGCATCTGTTTACGGGAGGCTTCGGACCGATTTATCCTGATTTCATCAGCCGGAATAAGTCTGAGAGAATTATTGCCGATGCCAAGTATAAGCCTGTAGGAAATATCAGGAACAAGGATTATTTTCAGGTACTGGCTTATATGTTCAGGTTCGACGCAAGAAGAGGATTTTATCTTTATCCTGAAAGCGGTGAGGCTGACGATCTTGTATTATGGATGAACCGGGGCTCAACGTACGAAAAGAATGTCCAAAAGCGTGACGATATCTGTGTGGCCAAGCACGGCCTGAAAATTCCGAAAGACGCTGACAGCTATGAGGATTTTACTGCCAGGATGAAAGCCGGAGAACAGGCGTTCAGTACAGTTTTCACACCGGCGGGAAAATGACTATTGTGTAATCGCAGCATCTCTGAATAAGTGATAAACTGATAATGGAAACAGCGAATTCGGAGAGGATGATTTACTGATATGACAGCAAAAACAAAACTGATCGGAATAATACTGATAATAGTGACTGCGGTACTTGTGGCTTTTTCTGTCTTCTGGACAGAGACAGCGCCGCATGATCCAGGCAGCGGGTATAAAGCTTCAGCGGAAGCGGAGCACATCTACAAATACAGAAACGATACGGATAAACTGGGCAGCTATGTGACCCGGATCGCCAAAAAGGAAGGCCTGCAGGTCAGAGTCATAAGAGGCTCGTTTACAGACAGTAAAACTGCACTGACATTTAAGATAACGAACGAAGACAATACTACCAATAAACAGAATATATTTGTTGCGGAGTACTCCGCGGCTCTGATGGCTGCGGCACGGCCGGAACTTACAGCGGTCCACTGGGTGCTGAAAGACGGCGAAACGATATTACTGCCTGATGCGGATTATCTGAAAGATGTGGAAGGAAAATTAAGCAAGTACGGCGCATCGCCGGAGGGCATCCAGCAGGTAATGGATACTGTGAAAGAGAAGGAAACAGCGGCATGAGAAGTTTCCTGATTTGTCAGCCGGCCGTCCAGAACAAATCATCAAGTGTTCTGTCCAGTGCCAGGCATATTTTGATACAGAGAGCAACGGTCGGATTATAGTCACCCTTTTCGATGGCATTTATGGTCTGGCGCGAAACTCCGCAGATGTCGGCGAGCTGCTGCTGAGAGAGGTCTTTCTCCGCCCGTGCGGATTTCATTTTAAGATTCTTCATTAGCATCCTCCCTGCGGGATAAAACGGTTTTGACGGCCATAACTATTAGTATGTTTAAAAAGAGAATCATACAAAGGGGCGATGCGGTGTTGTAAAATGTCAGTCCGCCGTGAAATCCGCCGGAGCGTATGGTATCTATGGCTGAAATACCGGTGGATATTATAATGATGAGGCAGAGAATGACGTACCATCTTCTGCTTTGACTGAGCGAATAAAAAGCATCTTTGGCAATACAGCAGTCGGCGAAGATCATTACTCCGAGAAAGGCTGTGATCAAAAGCGCGGCTCCGGCACTGACAAATGATGTATCGGTGAACTCTAAAATCAATCCGGACACAAGAGAAAATATCAGACAGAACATGAAAGCACATTTGTATGCTTTCCCTCGGTTTAATTCCTGACGTTCGTCATAATCAGCAGAAGTTTTTGCCCGGGTACGTTTTATTAATAACAGCA
>JALCRY010000064.1 GCA_022652985.1 Eubacteriaceae bacterium
CAGTATGACAGAATACTATGATGAACGGGAAAAACTGGTTCCTTTGCTGAGAGCAGCTTAAGAAATGATGACCGAATGCAATTTACACCACATTATGGACTTGACTTAAACAGTTCCCGGTCTCTGCTCTATTACATAATTATAATCGTCAAAGTTCTCAAAAATCACTCCGTCATATCCATCCTCATATGCTTTGAGAACTATGTCTTTCGCCGTAAATGACTTCTGACCTTTCATGTCTGCACGATAAGGATTTCTAATGTTGATATACCCTTCATAATATCCCGAATAATTCCCTTTTTTATCCGGCGCTCCTTTGCTATTATCAAGGATTGCCTGTAACGAAGGAACTATCCCTTTTATTGAATGAGTAATATATCCGTTGTTGAATCTGCTCATGCCCAAATTGATACTCAGGTCTTCAGGTCCATCCGGATATTCCTGTGCCGGATAATCTTTATGATAGTCATTAAACGTATCATATGTATTTCCGCCTGCTCTGATTTGTGCATAGTATCCATTATCTTCTATATACTTAATAGCTTTTTCGGGCGTATCAATTACAGCCATATTAAGATGGCCTTTATTCCTGCCAGTAGCATACGACTGAGCCATCTCCACATCGCTTGTGAAAAATACTGGTTCAAGGTTTTCTCCCCGAGTTGTTTTAAACTCCGTAAAACCACCGCGATCAGTACCATGATAAACCACTTTCAGCCGGCCCTGCTTATCTCTTGCCTTAGACTCCTCAAAATACTTTATCTGATCCTGAGTCAAAGCATTACCTTCGCTGTCTTCTGGTATAGAATATCTTACAGCATCTGCTGTTGACAGTCTCTTGGCAGTATTATCAAACATTGCCTTCTGCGGATAGTATCCAAACTCATTGAGATCATCTCCTGCAAATCTTACGTCTTTTGCTTTTACTATTTTCGAGTATACGGCTCTGCCTTCCGGATATGCAGCAAGGTCACGCTCTGCATACTTCTTTGAGAATGTTACCCAGTCTCCCAAGTTGAATTCATTCTTCGGAGCTGCTCTATATATAGTCACATCTGCTTCCGGGTCGTTATATATTTTGCGAAGCACATTAACACTTTCACGAATAGCAGGATCGCTGATATCACTATACCATTCAGGATGCTCATATATATCTGCAGGCACATAATCGTTCTCTGATAAATCATACGCATGTGAAGCGGCTGTTGGCCTATGGCTCATTGCATATTCGCCTATTTCATTAACACCAATCTTGCGTGTCGTTGGATTGTATCCAAAATCAGCAGCACTGAACTTCATGCCCTGCGTCTTATCGTTCGTTCTGTAGACTTCTGCCGTCATCACATCATTTCTTCCGATATGTGATCTGAGCTCCTTAGAAACCGTAGCTTTAGTTACTGTCGAATGTCCTACAGGATATACACCTGCAGCCCCTTCTTTTCCGCTGTTGGTCCATACCGTAGATATCTGCCACTGCCCATCTTCTCTTGTTGACGGAGCTACTATGTATTGCGTGTTACCGCCTTCAACTCCTACCTGCATGATCGCAAAGTTATCGCTGTCGATGATCTTATTGATTGCATCATCGAAGTCTTTTTCATATTTCTCACGTTCACGCTTGTACTGCTCTCTTACTGCAGCATCTTTTGAGAACACTCTCTTGACATCAATCTTCATATTCGGAAGGATCACTGTTTCCTTGTCAGCCAGTGACAGTTTCTTCTTGATATTATCAGAAGATTGTGATACATTATTATTAGCAGAAGTGCCAGGTCTTCCCTGTCCTTTATCTAAGGATATATCACTAAAAGCATCTTCTGTTTTTTTATTAAAAATAAATAACGTCCCGTTTGGAGTCAGTATTCTAAGCATCTTAAATCTGTATCCCTTTGTGATTTTAAGAGCAATACCTATGTTGCCGCGAGTACCATTTAATATAACAGGCGCTCCGATAATTAACGTGTAATAATCCCGCCCTGCACGTTTCACACGGTCTTCAATTATAATGCCCCTCTTTAACACTAAAGGAGAAGCAATAATAGAAGCGTACTCTTCATCAGTTTTTAAATAGCCAAGAGACGAACTTATTAAGTCTTTATTGATTTCTATTTTCCCGAAATTGTTTCTATCGATGAACTTACCATATTTCTTTAAATATTTTTCTATAATAGAATACTGCGTGCTTTTAGATTTTGTAGACAAATCTGTAGGAACTGAAATATCTGCGACTGGTTCCATAGTATTTAACTCATCGAGATGATCTAATATGGCCTGCTTTATGTGTACGCTTTCCTCGTCTTTTGCAGCATATCTTATTACAGATATACTTCCTGCAGTACTTTCCTTAGCTGCTTCCGACACCTGCAGCCACATGCTGTTGAAAGTATCTCTCATCCCGGACACTTCAAGATAAGCCGCAGTCTTTGCTCCGAACGTATTTTTGAGATAACCGAGGAACCTGTCGAGCAGCTCTTTGAGAGCATTCACTATTTTCTCAGCAAGACTCTGATCATAGTTGGCGAACTGCAGCAGTGCCTTGTCATCAGAAAGCAGGTTGACGGACCACTCAGCCATCAGTTTATCGACCGCTTCACTTTCATTGATATCGATGTCCTGCTTTGCATACTGACTTATCTTTTTCTAAACAGCGTGATCAACGCTCTCGGAATGGTTTGATTTCCATGTACTGATGACATGCTGCTTCATAGCCTTGTATTCAGCAGGAGTGAGATCCTCAAATACATGAGTGAGCTCATGCAGAAGCAAACCTTCTGCTGATAAAAAAAGAAGTCATTTAGTTATCGGTGGGACCGAGCGCTCTTCGCTCGACGGTCGAAACTATGACTTCGCAGATAATATAGAACATTTTTGGGAAAATGTCAAATATGAAGCTGCTCCTTATCAAACATTGTTTGAACTATGCGGCCTCAACCGTATCTTAATTCTTAATTTCCCTGCAAAAACGAAGAAACCCCAGTGGGGCTCCTTCTGAGTATTGTGGTATTCATGGTATAGACAAGCATGTCGCCATGCTAACTACCAATTGTTATTCTTCAGAGCGTTCTTTTCTTCTGAGGACTGTACATGCTGTACATCCCGCCGCTCCAATTATCATGAGCAATGTCCAAAGACCCGCGTTGGATCCATCACCTGTCTGTGCAGATTTATCTGCAACCTGTACAGGCAGCGCTGGTGTCTTAGGTGTCGTTGGCTTCTTAGGCGTTGTCGGTGTTTTACTGCTCTTTGCAGTGTAACGATTTATTATAGCAGCTGAGCCTGTAGGACTATTCGCTGAAATTGTGATCTTAGCGATGTTGCCCTCCACACCGTATCCAGTATAATCATCTGTGTCTGCCGGCGTGCTTATCACCTTCGTGCCGTCGACATTCGTTTCAGCTAAATAATATGTACCCTGTGCAACATTTGTGAATGTCGTTGATGAAGATGCTCCGTTTGTCACGGTCACCGCCTGCGGTTTCGTCACCGCTTTTGTACAAGCCTCATCGCTGAAAAGTGTGAAATAGAATGTGCTGCTCACATTTGCTGTCTTGCCTGTCTGAGTCAGTGTACTTTTTGTCACTGTTACCGTTCCTGTTACAGGTGCAGGATCAACCGGAGTCACAGTTTCCGCATTATAATTGACAGTCGCAGAAATAGTATCTGTCGTCAGAGAGCCGTCTTTTTCATATACTGTGTAATACATCAGCGAGCTGCTCAGGGGTACTGCAAGGAATTCGCCAATACTATTCACGGTCAGAATATTTCCGTTTGCACTATAGATAGCAGCGGGAATGATACTCGCTATATCCGGATCCAAATATGAACCACTCGATTTCCATACCCATCCATCCGTTTCCGGCGTATATACTGCACCGATAAAAGCGCCTGTAGAACCTCCGGCTATTTTTGCATAATCCCATTGTGCTGCTGTCATCGGTTCTGCAAGCCTTGCCCCTTCAGGTATAGTATTTATTGCCGTTGATGCATTCATAAGGTTTTTAGCTGTGCAAAAGAAAGATCCATCGATGTAAACCCATCCATCTGCTCTATAACCGCTTAATCCAATATTTGCCTTCATTGTTCCCTTGCTGCCGTTTGGTACCTGGAATTTTGCATTTTTAATTATCTTTGCAATATCATCCGCTTTTAGCGATTTGTCTGTCAGCGTAATAGTTAATTCACACCCTGTATCAGAATTGCTTTTTGAAAGCGTATATTCAGCAGTATTCTCTCCGAGATCGATATTATATCTGCTTTTGTCTGACTTATCACCTGAAACAGACAGCACTATTTGCTCACATCCCTTAACTGTGAAATCGTCTCCTGACAGATATACTTTACAGTCATTGAATGAATAACTTGTAATATCACTTGATACTGCCGAAACAGCAGTACCAAGATCGACATAGTTTTTGCCGTTGGTTCCCTGTGTAGTCAAAGTACTGCCGTTTCCGGAGCCTAAAGTTTCAAATGAACTATATGTCTTAAGCTTTTTTGAACTGTTCTTATTAATAAATCTTGCTGTATTACCGGTCTTTGATACGACAGCTGTATTCTTTGACCATACAGCGTATAATGTTATGCCGTCTGATACCATTGTGAGATTTTCGCCGGCATTATATTCTGCTTTCGAAGCCTGATTATCTGTTGACCAGCCTTTGAATGTATATCCGTTTCTTGTAAAAGAAGGTGCTTCTCTGTTCTCATTATTTTCCGTCAGATTACCAAGGACTTTTACAGATGATCCCACTTCATATTTTTCAGTAGTAAAATCATCACCATATCCTCCGTTGGCTTTATATGTGACATCTGCCTGTTCACTTACCGTTGCAGCAGTTTCATCGCTGCATTGTACAACTGGTACTGTTTCTTTTGTCGTTTCTTTAGCCCATGCATTCGTGCTGATCATCGTATATGTAAACATAGTTGTGAAACACAACACCACAGCCAGTACTTTTGCCAGCTTATTATAATTAATTCTTTTATACATAATATTGCTTCCCTTCGTCTCAATAACTTTCATTCAGTTATGGACACATTGTAGCGAATTATTAGAATAATATTATCAATTTAGCACAAATAGTCATCCTATTGGTATAAACTACGCTAACGATGCATTTAGTTCCCACAAGGTTATGGTATAGGCTCCGTTTCATGCCCGCTTTCTCAGACAAACAAAGGCCGCGAAAGCACCGAGCAGCATCAGCAGCACCGGCGCTCCGGTGCCGAAGCCGTCTCCTGTATCAGGTGAGCCGCCTGAATGATTCCTGCTTCCCGGCGTGACCGGTTTTGCAGGCTTATCCGGTGTCTTGCCGCCGGACGGCGTATAACGGTTTGTTATCGTTACTGCGGCCATCCGGCCTGTGGATGAAATCGTTATCTTCTGGTCATTTCCGTCCACGCCGTATCCTGTGTATTTATCCGTGTTCTCCGGCACAGTAATCACCTTCGTACCGTCCGCATTCGTTTCCGCCGCATAGTACACTCCGGCAGGGACATTCGTAAACACCGCCGACGCAGCAGCACCGTTTATTACTGCCGCAGACTGCGTTCGCACCGCGGCCTTTGTACATTCCGGATCATTGAAAAGCGTGAAGAAGAAAGTACCGCTTACATCCGCAGTCTTGCCTGCCTGAGTCAGCGTGTTCTTGGTAACAGTGACCGTGCCTGTCAGAGGTGTCGGCGGTATTACCGGGATGTCGACATCCCACTGCGCATAGAGCGTCACGTCCTCATCAGGCATAGAGAAAGTATCTCCCGCCTTGTACGCCGTTCCTTTCCCGTCGGCCTTGGTATTCCAGCCGGAGAACGTGTATCCCGTCCTGGAGAGATCGGTATTCCCCAGCACCTTCACAAAAGTTCCATAATCGTACGGATTATTTGTGTCGGCAGGAACGGTCCCCGAGGTGCTCCCGTTTCCGTCGTATTTTACATCATGGCTCCTGACTTTCCATTGCGCATAGAGCGTGACATCTTCATCAGGCATCGTGAATTCATCATCGGCCTTATATGCGTTCCCTTTTCCGTCAGCCTTGGTGTTCCAGCCGTCGAAGGTATATCCCGTCCTGGCCAGATCAGTATTCCCCGCCACCTTCACTGTGGATCCGAAGTCGGCGCTGCTGCCAGCCGGCGGAGTTCCCGAGTCGGCTGCATTCCTGTCGTATTTTACGGCATGCTTATTTAACTGCCATTGAGCATAAAGCACCGTATCTGCAGTAATATTGAAAGTTTCTCCCGGTGCATACATGACGGCCCCGCCGTCGGCGTTCGTGCTCCAGCCCGTAAAAGTGTAGTGCTCTTTGGTCAGACTGCCGCTGTCCTTGACTTTGACTTCGCTCCCGTACGGATATGGGCTGTCCGCATCTTCCGGAGGGCTTCCCGCAGTGTTCGTATTGCCGTCGTATTTCAATGTCACGATCTTAGTAATGCCGATGTTGTACCTGCCGTCGTAACTGCTGCCGTCGTCCTTCATCTCTTCAGTCCCCGGTTCGTACACGGCTGTTGCTGCCGCGGCTGTCCCCAGAGAATTATCCTTCGTCTCTGATATATCGCTGAATTTATTAGATTCTGCCGATGTGCCTGTTTTGGTGAAAACATACTTTTCGCCGGAAAGCTTATTCTCTACCGCAAGGTCATAATATTTTTCAGTCCCAAGCAGACCTTTCAATTCATATTCTCCATTTGATCCAATATCTGCCGCAGCCTGCGTTTCCGAAGTATCTCCCGCTTTATATGCGATGACTTTCCAGCTGTCCTTCGTACCGTCGATCACGGGTTCACCAGGATCTTTTGTGCCATTTCCGTTGACATCGTTCCAGAGCGTCCCTTTAATGGATCCGTCGCTTAATTTAAACGCATAAGGTGAGGCGCCCGTTGTCGGATCGACGACAGCCGAATACCTTGCTCCGTCCGAGTTCGTACACTTCCTGTAAAAAATCGGTGAAACAATATCCGTGCCGTATCCTTCCTCGGAATAACTGGTTTTAACAACGGTCATGTCAAAAATCTGTTCGGCATCCACTTCCATATCATCAATAGCTTCGATCCTTACACAATTGACCTGTGACCAGTCCGTGACATCCGCAGCATCCCTGAACTGCTCCGTCTCGAGCGTATCATAATTATCGCTCGGCGAAACACCGGCTCCGTACGTGATCTTCCATTTGCTGCTGTCAGGATTTTTGACCGCCTCCGTAAGTTTACCGGTCCACACCGGTCCTGCCGAAGCTTTTCCCAAAGAATCGATCCCCGCCGTCAGTTTGCCCCAGTCTTCGCCTTCCTTAGGAATAGGCTGATAAACTACCGTTCCTTTTCCCGTGGCGATCCCGCAGTTGTTCTGCACGACCGTCCGCATGTCAAAGCCTCCGGCCCCCACATCTATTATCGTGCTGCTGTCCTTGCTGTCATACTCGGTGTCGCGCCACTTTGAATCAGTCGTTTTCTTGGCTTCATTCCATACGTTGATGGAAGCAATATTCTTGATCTGGTAATAGTCAGGTGATAAACCGCCGTAATACGTGTGATACCCATACCGCATCATCGCGCCGCCGCCGTCTTTATTGAGACTGTAAGTATCGTAGTCCGTCGTATCGAGATATGTTCTCCACCACGTCGCCGAGCCGAAGACCGTGTGCGTCGGGTCATATCCGAAAAGCATATCTACATAATTATATACCTTCTCCGGGGTCGTCTTTTCAGTCTGGATACTGTACGAAAAACTGAATGAAGGATTAACAACATTGCCGTCTTTATTTACAACGACACCGCCGGTCTGCCCGTAATATTCATCCGCGCCGAGCTTTTTAGTGTCTATCTTATACACGAGGCAGCCAGTCGAATCCCTGAACGTCGAAATTTCACATTTATCCGTAACATCATCGCCGGTAACATCGTATTTGATTTTAAAGTCGCTGACTTCGCATCCCGTCTCGCTTCTGATATATAGGATCGGATTTTTGGTTGCATATATCTGGCAGCCTTCATACCAGTAGTTCAGTCCTTTCATCACACCGCTGAATGTGAACTTGCTGCCGCCCTGTTTAATATAGTTATGACTCTGAGTAATGTAGATATCTCCCGCTGCAGCATTTGTATATGTGTACATATGATTGATCCCGGTAGTAATGCTGCTGTCATCCTTATTATATAATTCAAGCGTGCTGTCCGCCGTGGCATTTGCCCTTTTCACCGTTCCGAACACTCGCAGACCGCTCCACGAGTAATACGTTGATGACGGTATCACGCCCACATTGTATCTTACTGCAGTAATGTCGTCGCTATACGACACACCCAGAGTTTTATACGATATCGTGTGACTGCCCGCGGACGTGAAATCCACCGCAGCTGTCTGCCATTCCGTTTTCCCATTTATCTTATACTCTATCGAAGTGACAGGATTATCTTTTATAACATATATCATCAGCGCCTTGACGCTGTAAGCCGTATGGTCAAAGTTGAGTTCCAGCATCTGCGGCGCGGAATCCGCCGTCCCGGCATTGCCGAACTGATACCCGGATATCATCCCCATATAATCATTCGTGTCGAGATATATTTTCCCGTCAGGTCCTACAAAATAAGAACTGCGATGCTGAGCCGGCGAGCCGGCGAGTGCGCTGTCGTTATTACCGTATCCCGCCCAGACATAATTGTCCGGTGCGATCTTGTATGTCGTTGTATTGCCACCGTTGTAAGATGCCGAAGAGCCGTCATACAAAGTCGTCGAAGCCTCATTTCTCGTCACTGTGACTTTATCTCCGACCTTGAATTTCTCCGACGGGAAAGTGATCGAATAAGGAAGATTCAGGCCGCCGCCGATATAAATATTTTCAGCAGAAAAAGTATATACCCCGTTTCCTCCGTCCGTCATTGTCCAGGCGGGATCTGTGCAGGTCATCACAGCATCCGTATCGCTTACCGTCACTTTGAAGCTGGCTGTTTTGTACAGTGCGGAAACTACGGGCTCGATCGATTTCGCATTGTTGTTCAGATAATAATCATAATATGAACTGCGTGGATGATACGGCGTATCCGGCTTCGCATACCACGTTCCCTGATTATATGAATAGATGCTGGCAGCATACGGCTCAGTTGTCGCTTTTTCGAGATTATCGGTTATATCGCCTTCGCTGCTGGACAGCGTGACCTGCACAGCGTTTGATATCTCCGACAGATGATACTGCGGATCTATGGCTATCTGGCATTCGATATATACTTCTTTTGCATTGCCGCTGCATTTGTACACAACACTCCCGGTATTGCCAAATCTTTCATATGTATACGCAGTCCCGTTTTCATTGTCAGCCGCCGTATTGGCCGTGGAAGTATATGTCATGCCGTTTGCCTTAAGATCATCCTTGTATGCGTCGGTGACGTACGATACCCATTTCATGCCAGCCGGCAGTTTTACGGTCACTTGTTTATCCGTGGCATTCGAAGCAAATGACGCCTGAATGTCCATCGTATAAACATCTCCCGCGATTTTCGAGCTGTTATATTTCAATACAGCCGAACTTCCTGCGCCAAGCGTAACGACATCATTTCCGCCGCTGTCCTTTATCGTCGCCTCTAAAGTCTGACCGGTTCCCGGCGTTCCGTCCGCCTCCGCATTAGTGCCATATAATGCAAACGTCATGACCGTCGTAAAACAAAGAATTACAGCCAGCACTTTCGCCAGTCTGTTATAGCCTTTTTTAAACATATTAATAAAACCCTCCTCTATCGGTAATCCAAGCATCCTTAAGCAGATTACTTTTATACTACACTACCGTCGAGGTTCATCTCTGAATCGGGCCTAAAATGTTATACTGCGGGTACAAACAGCACCTGCAGATATGCAAAAGGGCTTCTTTGCAGAAGCCCTTTTTACTGCGTTTTATTTAGTCATCCTTATCTTACCGCACTATCTTTCCTTTATTCCACTTCGCGCCCGGCGCTGAAGGCATGAGCGCATCGCTACTCCTGCCGTATCCGCTTCCGCCCGATGTCGCAAACGGCGTAATGGTCTTGCCCGCAAAGTCATAGCTCTCGAGGAAAGTATTGATGATCTTCGGTGCCTTCCCCCACCAGATCGGAAATCCCAGGAATATCTCGTCATAGTCGGCCATGCCGCCGGCCTTCCTGGCGATCTCCGGCCTGCACTCACTGTTATTCATCTCCTGTGCACTGCGGCTCGCTTTATTTGTCCAGTCAAGGTCCTGTGAAGTATACGGCTGTACCGGCTGTATTTCAAAAATATCTGTGCCGTTCTTTTCAGCTATCTTTTCGGCCGCTTTGCGCGTCATGCCTGTAGCTGAAAAATATGCTGTAAGTTTTCTGCTCATTTTCTTTCTCCCCTTTGCATTATTAAAAGTTATTTCAAAACCTGTTTCAATAAGTTATATGTGATGCTGTAAACGGTTATTTCAGGATGTTTTATACCGGCTTCGTCCATGGCCTCGCACTGCTTGTCCGTCGGATATACATAAGGATATATTCCCAGCATAAACGGGAACAATACATACTGTATCTGGGCCATTTTCTCTCCGCTGACATCCGGCAGATGCCGCTCCAGACATTCGCCAAACGCATCTATGCAGCTCCTGAAAACCTTTTTGTATTCCGCCAGTCTGTCCAGCCTGCAGTTCTCCTCTATCTCATAAAGATTCATGGACGAGATTTTCAGAAGCACGGTTCTTTTTTCAAGCGTACCGGCCAGCTGATCAGCCAGCTCGTCAGCTCCCGGATGTTCTTTTCCGCCGGCGACCGTCCGTATGTCCGCGATCCATTCCTCGTATTCGCGTGTAAGCAGTGCGAGAAATATTTCTTCCTTGGTTTCAAAGTAATTGTATATAGAAGGCCTGGAACAGCTTATTTCCAGACCGATATCCTTTATAGTAATATCTTTGAACCCCCTGGTCCGATACAGCTTTTCGCAGGCATCGATAATTTCGGTTTTTCTCTGATCAGTCAGCGCCTCGGAATATCTCGGCATTTTTATTCTCCTTATGATTATTTTCCTTTTTTCAGTGACAGGCACTTGCCGATCACATCGCCGGTACGGAGATATTCATATGTCGGGAATTCGAAGAGAACAGGTTTCATAGTCCTGTAATTGATCTTTCCTTCATCGGTGATATCGTTCTCATCGACATACGTGCCGGAAAATTTTACAATGAAACTCTCGAATCCTTCAGTTTTATAAATATCTTCTACTTCACATTCTATCGACAGCGGCGAATCCTTTATCATCGGTGTTCCGCGTTCGCCGGTTTCATAATCAAACACATCAGATTTATCGATTTGATTTCCGCTTACCGATCCCACATAATCAGCTTGCGGCAGTATCGCTTCAGATACCATATTGATTGAAAGCCTGTTTGTTTTCTTTATTACTCCGTTGATAAAATGTGCAGATGATAAACTCACGAGGAGTCTGTCATGTCCTATAATACCAACATGCGCTACCAGTGTCCATGTCGGTTTTTCACCGTTCATCGCTCCTATCACCGTAAGAGGTGTCGGATAAAGCGCAAGCTGCGCGCCTAAATTCTTTTTCATTTATATTCCCCTTTCTATTCTGACACCATGTCAGCAATTTAATTATAGCGCTGTTCTGACACTGTGTCAACGTTGATTTTCCATTTGAATCAGAAGGTCCTGTGAAGTTTGTGATGATCCTGTCATGTCTGTCCGAAGGCTTTCTGAACTCTTCTGTTTCTTCATTGACATGACATTATTGTCACGTAAGATAGCTCT
>JALCRY010000065.1 GCA_022652985.1 Eubacteriaceae bacterium
TTCCGAAGGAACACTGGGGATCATTACTGAGCTCACGCTGAAGCTCATTGTGAAGCCGAATGCGGATATTACTCTGATAATACCTTTCAGGACTCTGGAGGACTGCATAAGCACTGTCCCCGAGTTCGCGCAGAATCATCTGCATCCGCAGGCGCTGGAGTTCATGGAGAGAGAAATAGTGGAGAGTTCGGAAGCGTATGTCGGCAAGAGCGTATTTCCTAAGAAAATAAACGGTGAAGAGGCGGAGGCGTATCTTCTGATGACATTCGACGGAGATGAAGAGGAAGAGCTCGAGGACATTACTGAAAAAGCCGCAGAAGTCGCGCTCGAGCACGAGGCGATAGATGTACTGATAGCAGATACGCCGGTGAAGAAAAAGGACGCCTGGGCGGCCCGAAGTTCATTCCTGGAAGCTATCGAGGCCGATTCGAAGCTGCTGGACGAATGTGATGTAGTGGTGCCTGTCGACAGGATAGCGGAGTATCTTTCTTTCACGAAGAAAGCGGCGGAAGAGGCAGGAATAACGAATAAGAATTTCGGACATGCCGGCGACGGGAATATTCATATATATGCGCTGAGCAATGATCTTGAACTGGATGAATTCAGAAAACGTGCGGATAAGTTTTTTACTGACATCTACGGCAAGGCTGCGGAGCTCGGCGGGCTGATCAGCGGAGAGCACGGCATAGGCAGCGGGAAGATAGATTATCTGGAGGCGTCTGTCGGGAAGAAACAGATGCAGCTGATGGAAGGAATAAAACGGGTCTTTGATCCGAATATGATATTGAATCCGGGGAAAGTCTGCACGAGATTATGATCCGGGGAGGGATTTTATTATGGCATATATTATTTCAGATGAAGCAAAAGATTTATTGAAGGATGTGAAGAACTTCTGCGACAATGAAGTTCTGGAGCAGTGTAAGGAATTTGACAGGACCGGCGAGTATCCGGCAGATCTGTTCGCGCAGGCGGGGGAACTGGGATTTACTTCGCTGGAGATACCTGAAGAATTCGGAGGACCGGGGCTGTCCAGAGTGGATACTGCGGCGCTGCTGGAAGAGATGGCAAGGGCAGACGCCGGATTTGCGACTGTGATTTCCGCAACCGGGCTGGGGCTGAAGCCTGTTCTCATAGCGGGGTCTGACGAGCAGAAACAGCGGGCGGCGGATCTTCTGATGGAAGGAGGGCTGGCGGCATTCTGCCTGACAGAGCCGGGAGCCGGTTCGGATGCCGGTTCGGGCAAGACCTCTGCTGTCCGCGACGGCGATGAATATGTCATCAACGGGCGTAAATGTTTTATCACTAACGGCGGACACGCGCAGTTCTACTGTGTAACGGCCATGACTGCAAAGGATGCCGGAGTGAAAGGCATGTCGATGTTCTTTGTGGAGAAGGATACGCCGGGACTCTCGTTTGGTGAGCATGAGGACAAGATGGGAATAAGGACATCAAGCACTTGTGATGTGGTTTTCGAAGACTGCCGTGTTCCCGCTTCAGCCATGATCGGCGAAGAAGGCACGGGATTTGAAACCGCTATGAAAACTCTGGATCAGGCAAGAGCCTGGGTCGGCGTACTCGCTGTGGGCATTGCGCAGAGAGCGATGGATGAGGCTGTCGCCTACGGAAAGGAAAGAGTGCAGTTCGGAGCGTCGATACTGAAGCAGCAGGCGCTGAGATTCAAAGTAGCTGATATGCAGATAAAAATAGAAACAGCAAGGCAGATGTGCGCTTATGCACTGAATCTTATGGATGCCGGAGAGCCTTTTGCCAAAGAATCAGCTATAGCCAAGGTCTACGGTTCGGATATCGCGAATGAATGTGCGGCGGAAGCCGTGCAGATGTTCGGGGGATACGGATATATTAGAGATTATCCGGTCGAGAAGCTGATACGCGATGCGAAGATTTTCCAGATCTTCGAAGGAACGAATGAAATTCAGAGAGTAGTGATAGCTAATCATGTCATAGGGAGGATATAGCAATGAAAATAATGGTTTGCATAAAACAAGTTCCTGACGACTCAGTGAAAATCGAACTCGATGAGAGTACCGGAAAACCGTCAGTGGAGGGAGTTGAGCCTATTGTCAATGCGTTTGACACATATGCGCTGGAGATGGCGGCACGATTCCTGGAGACCGGGATCGAAGGCGAAATAACTACAATTACAATGGGAGATGAAAACTCAAAAAGCAGTATTAAAAACTGCCTGGCTGTGGGCGCTTCACATGGATATGTTCTGCATGATGACTTATTTGAGGGTTCTGATGCTCAGGGTACGGCTTACGCGCTCGGCTGCGCAGTCAGAAAGATAGCCCGGGATGAAGGCGGTGATTTTGATATTGTGTTCTGCGGGATCGAAACTTCGGATGAAACTTCAGGACAGACGGGCCCTATGCTGGCCGAATCACTGGGATACAGTCTGGTGACGAATGTCATCGCGCTGGAGAAAAAAGACGGCGTGCTGCATGTGAAGCAGGAAACCGAGGACGGATACAATATTGTGGAAACACCGATGCCGTGTGTGCTGACCGCGGCCAGACCGAATTACGATCCGAGGTACCCGACGATAAAAAGCAAGATGGCCGCGAGGAAGATGCCGATAGGCGAACTTTCCGCCGCTGATATAGGAGCCCGGTCAGATAAGACGGGAGAAAGCGCGTCACTTGTCAAAACTATAGAGCTGGCAGCTCCGCCGAAGCGTAAAGCAGGCATAAAGATCAACGAAGAAGATATTGAAGAAGCATCGCTTAAAGCTTTCAGTATAATGACCGATGCGAATGTGCTTTAGGAGGCGGAAAAATGACAGACAGAAATGTATTTGTATATATAGAGACCGCAGACGGAGAATCTGTTAAAGTCGGACCGGAGATGCTGGCCCCGGCGAGAGAGGCGGCGGGCGGCGGGAAAGTGACCGCTGTCATCATCGATGCGCAGTCGGATCAGGCGGCGGAGAAAGCACTTATATACGGTGCGGATGCAGTTATTACTGCGGCCTGTGAGGCGGCGCCTCCGGAAAATACTGTCGGTATTCTGACTGCAATGGCAGAAAAGTACGGCCCGGATATCATAATGATCGGTTCGACACCTGCAGGCAGAGAAACGGCGCCGAGACTGGCCGCGAGGATAGGAGCGGGATGTGTCACGGATGTGAATGCCCTGGATATTACAGATGAAGGCATCGTCTGGACGACTCCTCTGTTCGGCGGAACGATCCTGGAAAATGTCGGCATCAGTACTGATGTGCAGGTAGTTACGATAAGATCGGGAGCCTTCAAGTGCGGCGAAGCAGGTGATCCGTCAGGTGAAATAATACCGGAGGAAATCATCATGCAGGATGGTGATGTGAAAACTAAAATCATTGATTCTGTGGTCGAGATATCCGAGCAGGTAAATCTTGAAGATGCGGAAATAATCGTGACCGGCGGCAAAGGTATGGGCACTGAGGAGGACTTCCAAAAGATTCAGGAGCTGGCTGATGTACTGGGGGCGACAGTCGGTGCGACACGTCCTGTGATCGAGGCGGGATGGACGTCGCGAGCGCATCAGGTTGGGCAGTCGGGAAAGATTGTTTCCCCTAAGCTCTACATCGCGTTCGGCGTGTCCGGAGCCACGCAGCATATTACGGGAATGATTGGCTCTGATTATATCGTGGCGGTCAACAAGGATGAAGATGCTCCGATATTTGATGTGGCTGATATCGGTATAGTGGGAGATGCGAAAAAAGTCCTGCCGATATTTATTGAGGAGTGCAGAAAACTGAAGGGCATATAGAATATAAGATGCAGATGAATTAAAAACTGCCGGCGGGATCATCCCGCCGGCAGCAATTATATTCTCATTAAAGTTTTGATGTTATGTCTGCAAGCCAGTCGCCTTCAAATGATTCGACAGCTCCTGCATCGCAGAGTTTTGCGAGATCAGGAACGATCGGAAGTTTGGCCAGGACCGGTACGCCATATTCGCGCGCTGCTTCGTCGACTCTTGATTCACCGAAGATCTCGATTTTTCTGCCACAGTCAGGGCAGGTGACATAGCTCAGATTTTCGATAAGTCCCAGGCACGGAACATTCATGGTTTCAGCCATTCTGAGGGCCTTCCCCACGATCATGCCTACGAGTTCCTGCGGCGAGGTGACTACGATTATACCGTCGACAGGTATCGTCTGGAAAACCGTCAGCGGTACATCGCCTGTACCCGGCGGCATGTCGATGAACATATAATCCACATCTCCCCAGATGACATCTTTCCAGAACTGACCGACGAGGCCTGCGATGATAGGGCCTCTGACGATAACAGGATCTTCAGGATTTTCCAGTACGAGGTTTGTGGATACTATTTTTATTCCGGTCTGTGTTTCCTGCGGGAACATTCCCTGTTCGCTTCCTGATAACTGTTCGCGTACGCCGAACATTTTCGGGATCGAAGGACCTGTGACATCGGCATCGAGTATTGCCGTCTTCGCGCCTGAACGCTGTGCGGTAACTGCCGTGAGTCCTGTGACGAGCGATTTCCCTACGCCGCCTTTTCCGCTTACTATTGCAATGACTTTTTTGATATGACTGCCTTCATGCGGCTTCTCGATCATGCTCTCCGCGGTGCGGCTTGAGCAGTTCTGCGAACATGAACCGCAGTCGTGGTTGCAGTTTTCACTCATTATTATTTCTCCTTCTTATTGTAAACTGAATGAATAGCTCATCAGCGCGAACATAACGCATATTGCGGCCTGATATCCTATGACCTTGGTGTAGCCATAGAGAGCTCTTCCGTTTTTCTTATCGCTGCGGTAGCGAATGATCGTGTAGGCCATGTAGCCGACAGCCGCCGCTCCCATAACGATAGTAAGAGTAGTGTTGTGGATCGCGAATGCAACGACGACTGAGACCATATAAACTGCTACGACCCCTACCATCAATCTACTGTACATATGTATTACCTCGTTTCTTTTTTAATATGCCAAAGCCGGCACACATCGTGTATTATAACATAAAAGCGTTGAAGTATCGAGTATCTGATGATAAAATATAGCAGTACGTCGAATTGGCGAAAATCAGCGATTCAGGCAATAACGGAGGAAATATGGCAAAAGATTTCGGAATGGAAGACAACGGAAAAATCGAGGTCGAAGAGGTATCTGAAGATACTTTCGAAAAAGAGCCGGAAGTGGAGGACAGCATACCGATAGATGCTGATTTCACGATTGAAAAGACAGAGGACGCCGAAGAAGAATACAATGATGAAACGGATGAAGAGTATGCGGATTTCAATTATGCCGGCATGAAGGCAAAGAAAGAGCGCGAACTCAAACAGAGAAGCCGTATCGTTGTCGTAATGCTTATTACTGCGGCGATAGCGGCATGTATAATTCTGGTGAATTTCTAATAAACAAAAAACGCATAATAACAGATGTGATGGTGATTTTCTGTGCGTCGGCCTTATACATTCTGAACGCTGCCGTGCTGAAACCGTTCACATCCGGATTTTTCAATTATTTCGCGGTCTGCTATCTCAACGATTTCATAGCACCGTGTGTTATCCTGGCATATATTGACATCATAGGCGGAATGGGCGGGATCCATATTCGCGGTTTTGCTGCGTCCGAAGCTATGGCGCTCACGGCCGGAATGTTCTGGGAGACGGCGGCTCCGCTGATAAGGCCTGATGCGGTATCCGACCCGCTGGATGTCGCGGCGTATGCCGCAGGGGGAGTCGTTTACTGGTTCGTGTGCGGAAGGAGAGCATGATGGATTTTATTAAAGAAACTTTAAAAGGGCAGCAGTATCCGAAGATGGTCCGTGTCAGACAGAAATTTGACAGGTCGAAGATCGACGATGTCCCGGGTGCGGTAATGTCTGCTCTCAGCGCCCCGAAGTTTCAGGATACAGTCGGACCCGGCATGCGGATCGCAGTAACGTGCGGGAGCCGCGGCATTGCGAATATTCCGGAAATCGTGCGGACAGTCGTGCATTACTGCCTGGAAAAAGGTGCGGAACCGTTTGTGGTGCCTGCGATGGGCAGTCACGGCGGTGCATCGGCGGAAGGGCAGCGCGCGATACTGGAGAGTCTGGGCGTTACCGGGGAGACGGTCGGATGTGAGATACGGTCTTCGATGGAAACGGTGAAGATAGGTGAAAGCGCGGATGGACATGATATCAGGATAGATAAGAATGCATACGGTGCGGACGGGATAATACTGATCAACAGGATCAAGCCGCATACTTCGTTCAGGGGCAGGTTCGAAAGCGGACTGATGAAAATGATGGCGATCGGGCTGGGGAAGCAGAGCGGGGCTGAGAGCTGCCACGAGTCGGGCTTCAGATATATGGCCGATATGGTCCATGAATTCGGCAGTGTTATTCTGGAGAAAACGAATATTCTGATGGCTGTGGGGATAGTGGAAAACGCATATGATGAGACTGCGCTCATTGAGGGACTTCTGCCTTCTGAGATAGAGGAGCGCGAGCCGGAGCTTCTGAAGACGGCCGCCGACAGGATGCCGAAACTGTTTTTTGACAGCTGCGAGCTGCTGATCGTTGACAGGATAGGCAAGAATATCAGCGGGACCGGAATGGACCCTAATATTTCCGGAGCCTTCGGCACGCCTTATGCTTCGGGCGGGATCAAAGCCCAGAGGAGATGTATACTGGATCTTACTGATGAAACTCACGGCGGCGCCTACGGAATGGGGGCTGCCGATGTGATAACACGCAGGCTTTACGATAAGATCGATCTCAGTCAGACATATCCGAATGCGGTCACGTCAACGACGCTTTCTTTTGTCAGGATACCGATGACTGTCGAGTCGGACCGCGAGGCTATAGGGATATGTCTCAAGACCTGCGTCGGAAGCGATAAGGCTCATCCGCGCATCATTAGGATCAGGGATACTGCTTCGCTGGAGGAGATCATGATATCGGAGTCACTGCTCGTGGAAGCGCGGCAAAACGACCGCCTCGATATTCTGAGCGGTCCTGAAGAGATGGACTTTGACGACAGAGGAAATTTATTCTGATGTTTTCGGGCTGCTTTTAAGTTCGTTCAATACCATGAACCCGATAACCATTATTGCGCCGAGCGATGCGAGGAGATTGATCGGTTCTTTCAGTACGAATACGGATGACAGTACAGAAACGGACGGATCGAGATAGGCGAGCACAGCGACTTCCTGTGTCCTGAGATATACCATTGACACGATATATGCTGAGTATACGATGCCTGTGTGTATAACACCGATCGCGACAAGACAAAATATGCTTTTCGGCGGCAGTCCGGTAATGTCTACTCCGCACGTCGCGAACGTATAGACGGCGATTATGCATAATGCAGTTATCAGCTGGCAGACTGTCATTTCAAGTCCGTCGACACCGTGTACCCGTTTAGTGCATATTACTGTCAGTGAGTAGAATACCGCGGACAGAAGTCCAAACACGACACCGAGCGTGATATTGGAGCTGCCTCCTCCCGTACCGCCTCCGAGCACGACCAGGACAAGTCCTGCCGTCGAAAGGAGGAAGCATACTATACGCGTGGTCGTGACTTTTTCCCTGAACAGGAAAATGCTGGCGACCATTACTATGCACGGTTCAAAATAATTGCAGAGCGTTGCTATGGCAACGGTGGTATAGGTATAGGATGTGAAAAAGAACAGCCAGCCTCCCGCCAGGCCGATGCCGGACAGTATGATGAAAATAATATTATTCCTGCGTTCGCTGCGGGCCTGAATGATTTCCTCTGCAGATGCTTCATTGCTGACATTGACTTTCAGAAATGAAAGGTCGAATTTCCTATGCGTGAGCAGATAAAATAATATGATCGCCGACAGCCCGAAAATGACGCGGAAAAGAACTATTTCCTGAGGCGGAAGATCTATCTGCCTGACGAATATTCCTATCGTGCCGAATGCTGTCATTGAAAGGATCATTATGATCCGTGCTTTTGTTTCTTTCATATATTCTATGCTCCTCAATACTCCTGAAAAAGATTATACATTAAATGTGACAGTTTTGCGAGTATGAGCTTTTATAAAATATGATATAATGACCGGAGAAAGTGTTCGAATGGAGGGAGAGTGTTATGAAAAAGAAATCATTGGCAGGTGTTCTGCTTATCTGCTCGCTGTGCTGCGCTGTCGCTGTCGGAATGTCCGGCTGCGGAACAAACAGCGGCGCTGAAAGTTCGGCTTCATCAGTAACTTCGTCAGCTTCATCATCGTCCGCATCGGTTGCATCGTCGAGTACTTCAGCGAAGACCGACGCGGTCGCAGATGAGGATGCGGCGGTCGCCAAAGCCTGCGCAAAGATCGGGATCGACGTTAAAGAGGCCACTGATTCAAAATGTGAAAAAGCGACCTCCTCAGGGAAAACTGTATTCAATGGATTTGTTCATTACGATGAATTTGATTATGATTTTCAGATCGATGCGCAGAGCGGAGATTTTCTCCACTGGGACCGCATCACATCTACAGGCGAAATGCCGAACTGGGAGAACTGATCTTCAGTCGGCGTTATTAGCTGCGGAATCTACAACATCGCTCATAAAATAAAATCCCGGATGCGCCGCGGCGTATTTTGCGGCCAGGAGCGCACCGTCAGAAAAAGCGCTGCGCGAAAAGGACTCATGAACGATCGATATGCGTTCGTTCTGACTTGCTGCGGTTATTTCATGCAGCCCGATGTAGCCTCCGGCTCTGACCCAGGAAATCGGTACGTCATCACGTCCCGTGGCTTTTGCTATCTGCTTCGCAGTGCCTGTGACCGGCGGTTTGCCTGAGCGGTGTCTTTCATGTATGGAAATATCGAAATCAGGCAGTGTCTTCGACAGCTGCTTCGCATAATTGATGAGCAGGTTAATACCTATGGTAAGGTTGGATGCAATGACTGTGCCGATCCCGCTTTCTTCAGTATCGGCCTTCATGCCGGCCAGTGTTTCATCCGCATGATTGGTAGTGCAGATGACAACGTTGATGTGTTCCCCGGCGCACATCGATACCAGGAGAGGGGACATTTCCGGCACCGAAAAATCGATCATGACATCGGCGGGCGAGGCGCTCTGCACCTGCGCAAGTTCACTGCCGCGGCAGATAGGGATACCACTGTGCTTCATCCCCAGTAATTCGCCTGCATCTCTGCCGGCATTTTCACTCTGCTCGCTGCATAATACGTATTCAAGCGAGTACTGATCGCTTGCCATGATCATCTGTGCGAGATTGCGGCCTGCGTTTCCGAAACCGCAAATAGCTGTTTTTAGTTTCATATTTTGGCCTCCGTTCTGTATTAAATGATAAGACAATAATTGATAAAAGTCAATACTTGACGAAAGTCACGAAATGTTGCCGGTTATTCTTGTTTAGATTGTCGGCTTGATGTAAAATATTACTGCAAATACAAATATTCAAGGAGGACACATATGATTTGCAGAAATTGCGGAAGAGAGATACATGATACTGCCAGGTTCTGCCAGTACTGCGGGACGCCTGTGGCATCACAGGAGCCTGAGCAGCAGGAAGAACCGATGTTTAAATACAGGATATATCCGCCGGATGAGCCTGAGAAGCAGACTCAGGATCGGGAAAGCGAGGTACGTACCCCTTACACGGCTCCGTTCAGACAGGAGCGGAAGAAGGGAATGTTCACAAAGGTGTTCGGGACGGCATTCAGAGATCCTATGAGGGCTGTCGAAATGAGCAGCACTGATGACGCGTTCGGGAGCGGCGTGCTGTACTGGCTGATTTTTCTGTTTTCGGCAGGCATCTTTTCCGGTATTGGAACAGCTAAACTGATAACCGTTATCTATGAACTGATAGAACAGCTCAGCGGCATGATGAGCGGCGCGGGAAGCTACAGTGACTACGGACTGGGATCGTATTACAGTTATTACGGATTATCGCAGGGCATCGGCATAGGCGCGTTTTTCGCGGTGTTGTTTATCGCGGCTGCGGCGACCGTCCTTCTGCTCCTGTTCATCTGGCTTATGGGCAAAGCTTTTGGAGGCAGAGGATCATTCAAAAGAGTGTTTGCGGCGACCGGACCGGCGACAGTATATGTGTCGGCGGCATTGCTCGTATCAGCGATCTTTATGGCTGTTTCGGCCGGACTGGGAATAGTCATTATGTCTATTATCTTAAGCGCTGCGGCTGTCATCTGCATAGCGGCCATGATAAAAGCATTCAAGGAGAGCATGTCGCTCAGCTGGACAGGAGCCGCTTTTGCGGCGGCATCGGGCATTGCGGTTTTTGCGGTGGCGGTAATGATGCTGACGGCACTGATCGCCATGGCATAGGCGGATGGAAATGTACAGAAAAGTTTGACATCCGCAGACCGCAGAATTATACTTAAAAAAAGAAGAGGAGGCTTTGTCATGTCAGCAGAAAAAATCAAAAAAACTCCGCAGGAGAGAAATGAAAACAACACTACATTAGTGATCCCGGCATTTATTATCATTACAACGATTCTGGTGCTGATCCTTATGTAGTCTGAAAAAGGCATTATTAAACGGAGCTGACGCATTGAGGGACGGTCAATCCCTTTGCGCAGCTCCTTTTTAATTCGATCAGATATGTATCATTCGTATCTTTTGCGGATATTTTCCAGGCGCTCCAGATATTCAAGACGAACTTTGCGCGGAGACAATATTTCAATATGTTCTCCGATCGACAGCAGAGTGTAAAAAAGTCCGTCGCTGTACGAGGTCATTATATTGTATTTGTTCTCGCCCGGCACTTTATGGACATTTTCTCTTCCGAACAGGTCCGTAAGAGGGTTGATGTTGTCCCCGAAATATTTCAGTTCCAGTGGAAGAGCTTCTCCTGAAAACTGGGAGATGCTTTTCCGGACATAACTCGCTATCGAAGTGTCGGTATAATTATCGACAGCTTTTTCAGGTGCTGTACGCGGGGTATCGATGATTTGTACATCTGTCATCCTGTCGAGCCGGTAATGCGAGAAGTTGCTGTAAGGCGGTGTATTGCATATTAAATAATAGAATTGATCAAGCCATACTGTTGAGTACGGATTGACCTCGTAAATATGCAGTGTGCCGTCCTCATGTGTTCTGAGTACCGGTGTGCCGTCGGCAGAGATGTCCTGGTATTTGAAGGAAATCTGTTTTCTGTCTCTGAGAGCTCTCAGGATAGTTTCAATGTTTGTATCCAGATCACTGTTTTCGGTTTTGTAAAACGAATAGTCCTGAATGTCTTTTTCGATCAGCGCGCGTCCTTCATCGTTTGTTTCATCGAGTAGTTTCCTGATAAGTTCACGTGAAATATTCTCGGAAAGGAACTGAGCCTGCTGTACAGCATCAATAAGGACTTTTATTTCCCAGTCCTTGAATTTCCTTTCTCGCATATACCATCCGCGCATAGCAACACTGGTGCCGTTGTATTGCATCTGACAGACATCATATCCTGCTTCGCGAAGTATTTTGACATCATTAGCAATAGTTTTTCTGTCACAGGAAATCCCGTATTGCTGCTGAAGCCTGCCGATGATATCCTCTGCCTTCATAGGATGATTTTCATCGCTGTTTTTAAGTATGTTAAGAACATAAAAAACGCGTATGCGTTTCAGACTGTAGACAAAGTCCAAGCGAACGATGAGTTTGCCTGGGCTTTTTCTTTGCCTGCAGTCATGGATAAATCGTTGGAATTTCAGCACTTACGC
>JALCRY010000066.1 GCA_022652985.1 Eubacteriaceae bacterium
CATTACACCGGACATCCCGACGAATATATGTGCAGAAAGATACAGCATTACTACCTTGATGAGCGGAAAGACACGATCCTTATCATACAGAGCGATGTGACGGCGGCCTATATGCAGCAGCAGGAGGAGACAGCCAGGGCCAAAGCGGAAACGAAGCGGATAGAAAATATCATAGATTCGGTCGCAACGGGCATCTGTGTGTTCCGCATGCCGGATGCCGACCATCTTGAAGGCGAGTTCGTCAACCTGCAGATGTTCCGCATCATCGGCCTTACCCCGCCGGACAGTGCGGATGCCAGACAGCAGATGATGAATGATCCGATGGTTGCCGCCTATATGAAAGATGCTTTCATCGCCGTCCATCCGGATGATATCGACAGGGTCCGCCAGGCGTTCCATGACGGATTTGAACGCAGTAATTTCAATGCGGGCAATTATCGTATCCTGAAAAAGGACGGCAGCGCCGTGTGGATAAATCAGAACGCGATCCTGAGCGAGGTCAGGCCGGACTGCCGTGTGTTCTACGCCACATACCGCGTTGTGGAACATGAGGTCGAGCTGCAGAAGCTGCTGGAATGTCAGCTGGAAAAGGAAAAGCTGCTGCGCATTCAGGCCAATACTGCGAATGAAGCAAAATCCGCTTTCCTGTCGCGCATGAGCCATGATATCCGCACACCTCTGAATGGTATCATAGGGATGACGCATCTGACGCAGAAGCTTGAGCTGCCGCAGAAAGCAAAAGAAAATCTGGTCAAGATAGATACTTCTTCCAAATTCCTGCTGTCGCTGATCAACGACATACTCGATATGTCGAAGGCGGAGAGCGGCAAAATAGAGCTGCATCCGGAGCCGTATTCCGTGGACGAATTCGCCAACTATGTCAATTCCATCATTGCTCCGCTGTGCGAGGAACGAAGACAGAAATTTTCCTTTGAGCCGGAAGAAATGCTGACGGATGTAGTCCCGCTCATAGACAAACTGAGAGTCAACCAGATCGTATTCAATCTTCTGTCCAACGCCGTCAAGTACACGCCGGAGGGCGGCATCATCCGCTACAGGGTGCTGGAAAAGAAGCTGGACGACGGGCGCATGAGCATGCATATTGATATCATCGACAACGGCATCGGCATGAGCGAAGATTTCCAGAAGGTGCTGTTCGATCCTTTCACGCAGGAAAATCGTGTATATTCAGCAGAGATGCGCGGCACCGGTCTGGGACTGGCGATCACCAGGCGCCTGATCGACGCCATGGACGGCAGTATCGCAGTATCCAGCAGGCCGGGACATGGTACGACCTTCAGCATCGACTTTATTTTCGACTGCATAACCGCCGCGGAGAATGGAGAAAAAGCCGCCTCGGGGAGCGGCAGTGAAGCCAGCCTGACGGGACGGCATATCCTTTTGTGTGAAGATCATCCGCTCAACCAGGAAATAGCCAAAGCTATCCTGGAGGAGCAGTATGCTCTCGTGACTATTGCCGAAGACGGGGAAGCCGGCGTCAAGGCATTCCACGGATCCGGCATCGGATATTTCGACTGCATCCTGATGGACATCCATATGCCGGTAATGGACGGCTACGAGGCTACCAGGCAGATCCGCGGCCTGAACCGTTCCGATGCCAAAACAGTGCCGATCATTGCCATGACGGCAGACGCGTTTGCGGACGATATCCGCAAATGCCTGGATGCGGGCATGAACGGGCACATCGCCAAACCGATCGAGCCGGAAGTACTTTACAGTACACTGCGCAGCCTGGTCGGGAAATAAACGATATTTCTCAGCAGCGGTCAAGATTCAAGTGACGACAGCGGGTACGGTCCACGTGACGGCATTTACCGCGATTCCCGATACGGTCTCGGTCACATATAACAAGACAGATTCACATCTGCCCACAACTATGGGTACGGTTTGCATCTTCAATCAGACAGTAAAAGCAATAAAAAATGTGAATTCCCAAAAAAGGTACCAATTTGGATTTTTTTACGGATTTGGTACCTTAAGCAATGGGTTCGCCGCGGTTAGTACCGCCTAACTCTTCCGAATTATCGTCATTTCATTGTATGAGCAATAGCTCAATCGCTGCAGCCCATTGGATAAGGTACCGTTTGCGGATTTTTCCCTGATTTGGTACCTTATTTTGAATTTGACCAGTCTCTTCGCCGCGCCTTTATTTCGAGCTGCCGGAAGCCGCGTCTTTATTTCGAGCTGCCGGAAGCCGCGCTGCTTTGCACAGCGCCGAATAATTTCTCGGCGTCGCTGATGTTCGGATAAGAATTGTTCGTGGTAGGTACGGCGCGGAAGGTCACGCATATGTATTCATGACCGCCGATCCTGGCGTATGAAGCGAGGCATTTTTTCGCTTTGGGTGTGTATCCCAGCTTGCCGCCGCCGATCAGAGTATTGGCGGATGCGTGTATGAAAACTGAATGCAGGATGGTCCTCCGGACATTTTTGTTGTCCGCGGCAATAGTATAGGAGCGGCCGCAGAATATCGATTTGAAAGTCATGTTCCTGAGGGCATAACGCATGAGGATGGTCATATCGGAGCAGGTGGAATACGTGCCGGCGCTGTCCGTTCCTATCGGGTTGTCCAGATGGGTGTGCTTCATACCCAGAGAGGCTGCTTCCTTGTTGATAGTATTCATGCCTTTGCTGACACTGCCGTTCCCCAGATACCTGGCCAGCGTCATGCTGGCGTCAGCGGCGGAGACGAATAATGAAGCATACAAATAGTCGCGGATTTTGGCCTTTTCGCCGATCTGGAAGATGTTGGATGACGTTTCGTCGACATTTTCGATGTAGTCGTAGTCGTCGGATACGGTGGCCGTGTATTTGTTCAGAGATTTTACGTGATCAAGTACAGTAATGGCGACAAGTATCTTGGCCAGCGAGGCGGTACGTGCCTGCTGATTGATGTTTTTCGAATAAATAACTTTGCCCGCAGTCATGTCATAAAGCTCGGCGCAGCGGCTGTTAACCGGCAGCGTAATGGCGCTTACGCCGTAACTGCCTGAATATGAAAAAGCAATGGCTGTAAATGTCAGGGCGATTACTACCATTACGGAGATCGTTTTTCTTACAGATATCATAAATAACCTTTCTTAATGCGTTTTATTATTGATAATAACATAAAGGAAAGCCGGATTCGGCTTTTGAGAATTTTGTTACACTTTTATTACAATTTTAGCTGCGCTTTATGATGAATCGGCCGTCCGCATTTTATAAAATAAGCTGAAAGTGCGGAGTGATGGAGGGAATATCAAATGACTTTATTTGCCGATTCATGGTTCTTTATTTTGTTCACGATACTGGCGATACCGGCAGTAATACTGGGCATTCTCGAGAAACCGATCAAATATTATTCGTTTGCCGTGAGTATTGTTTTTCTCTGGCTGGTGACGAAATCAAATCTGCCCTCGCTTATATATTTGTGTGTATTCTGCGCTGCCGAATTGGCCGTGCTGGAACTGTGGCTTTATATCGTCCGCGAGAAAGGACGGAACTCAAAATTGTTCTGGCTGTTTTTACTGCTGTGCATCGCGCCGCTGATGATCTATAAAGTATGCGGGCAGTTTAAAGTCAGCGTATTCGCGTTTATCGGCATTTCGTATATGACGTTCAAGGTCGTTCAGATCATGATAGAAATATACGATAAAGTGATCATAGAGATCAGCGCATTCGAATATTTCAGTTTTCTGCTGTTCTTCCCTTCGATACTGTCCGGCCCCATCGACCGCAGCAGAAGATACTCAAAGGATCTTGAACGCATCAGACTGCGCGGCGATTATATGGAAATGGCCGCGACCGGAGTGTACAAGATATTGACAGGAGTACTGTATAAATTTGTCATTGGGGCCGGCGTCTATCAGATCATGCCGTTTTTCGGCCTGAAGACGGGACTGGCGGCGGATCTGATCTACATGTATTCGTATGGATTTTATCTCTTTTTCGACTTTGCGGGATACAGCAGAATGGCGATCGGTGCGGCGTATATCTTCGGCGTGGAGATGCCGGAGAATTTCAATGCGCCGTTCAAAAGCAAGGATATAAAAGATTTCTGGGACAGATGGCATATCACGCTTTCACACTGGTTCAGAGATTACCTGTTCTCCAGACTGATGATGAGCTGGATGAAGAACAAGACGTTCAATAACAGACTCGTAATGTCGACATGCGGTTTCATGATAAATATGACAGTAATGGGGCTGTGGCACGGGTTCGACTTTTATTACATCTTGTACGGTGTCTATCACGGGCTGCTGCTGTCGTTGACGGAGATATATCAGAAGAAATCAAAATTCTACCGCCGGCATAAGAAGGACCGGTCGTTCATTATCGTTTCGACATTTATCACTTTCAATCTCGTGATGTTCGGCCTGTTCATATTCTCGGGCAGATTTACGGCGCTGCTCGGCATCGCCGGCTCGGCCGCGGCGGGAACGGGAGCGGCCCCGGGGCACAGCGTGCTTCTCAAGTATGTGTATCACTGGATCACCGGCGTATCCGGCTCGTGATCAGGGGGAGGAATGAATGAAAAAATTTCAGGCGTGCATAACAGCTTTTATAATTTCCATGCTGATCATCGGATGCTTTCAGTATGCCATATCGAATGATTCCCTGAAATCAGCCGACATCGGCACCTGGGTGAATCCGTATAAAAATACGTCCCTGGCGGGCATTACCGCCAATCTCGACAAAAATACGATGCCGATATTCGGTTCGTCTGAATTCAATCACCCGAAGAAGTCCAAATATCATCCGCGGGTCGTTTTCAAAAATCAGCAGTTGACGCCGATGCTGCTGGGGACGAGATTTTCGCAGTCGATGGTCCAGGCTATTACTCTGGCAGCGATCGAACCGCATATGAAGCTGCGCAAGGCAGTGATCCTTGTTTCGCCGACCTGGTTCACCGGACATGGAGCCAAACCGCAGGGATTTGCGCTGAGATTTTCCGACAGCGAATACGTGGCCATGCTGCAGAATGAAGATATCCCGTACGCTCTCAGAGCGCAGATGGCGAAGCGCACCATGAAACTTCTGTCGACGAGCGACAGCCAGGAGATGTTCGCGAATCTGTACAACAAAGTATACCTCTGGAAAAACAGTACAGCCGCAGAACGCGCATTGTGCCGGATCCGCCTGCAGTTCGTCAGCAACAGAGACAGGACGGATTTCGTGACCGCCATGAAAATGGACGGCATTACTGCGGGAGACACAAAAGTCGTCAGCGGCCAAACGCCGGACTGGAACAAAATGTACAAATCGGCATCGGCCGGCGCCAAAAAGAAATCGGGCAGAAATATCTTTTTCATGAACAAGAACACCTATATGAAAAGATTCAAATTAAAAATGAAGAAGGCTGAAAAGCATATACCGCATATGAAGCTGACATCGAAAAATGAGTTCAGCGATCTCGATGTTTTCCTCAAAATATGTAAAGCGTCAGGCATCAAAGCCAAAGTAATAGTGCTGCCGATCAACGGATTCTTTTACACCCGTTTCGGCATTTCGGCCAATACAGTATCAGATTTCGAGACAGGTATACATAAGCTGGCGAAGGCCGACGGCGCGGAGATCACGGATGAACTGAACAGAAGCTTTACGCCGTATTTTATGCAGGATGCAGTGCATCTGAGCGGGAAAGGATGGGTGAAAACCAATGAAACGATCTACAAATTCTACAGAGAAAAGCAGCCGCGGAAAAATAATCGATAAAGTTTATGTGAAATACACCTTGATATTCACGTTCCTGTTTCTGGGGATTTACGTGTATCTGATGTTTGCCTCCATGTTCAATGCACCCGCATTCACGTATGCGCAGTTCTGATACATGGTAAGAAAGGAGAACACAATGATATTGGATAGAATAAAAGAGTCGGCTGACGATGCGCCGCTGCAGACGGCCGTTCATTCGTTGCAGGGAGAAATCACTTACGGGGAGCTGTGGGACCGTTCAGACAGTCTGGCGGCCTATCTGGACGGGAACATCGGCAATCATCTGCCGGTGATCGTGTACGGACATAAGGACCTGCTGATGATCATCGCCTTTCTGGCCTGCGCGAAGTCGGGGAGAGCATATTGCCCGGTGGATACTTCGATGTCGGGTGAGAGGATCGCGGACATAGTAAACACCGTCGGAGAAGCCGCCGTCATTATTACTGCGGACGAATACGACGAAAAAGTATGGCCGGAAAATGCGCGTCTCATAGATAAAAAGCAGACGGAAAAAATATGCGCGGCGGGCGGTACGATCAGCGAAAGCGAGTGGCTCGGCGGCGATGATGTGTTCTACATCATTTTCACATCGGGAAGCACCGGCAGGCCGAAGGGCGTGCAGATAACTAACGGCAATCTGTCGGCGTTTGCCGAATGGTCGTCGGATCTCGGAGGCCCGCGTGCGGAGAAAAGACACGGCACGTACATCAATCAGGCGCCGTTTTCGTTCGATCTCTCAGTAATGGATATTTATACCAGTCTGACAAACTGCTGCAGGTTATGGTGTGTCGAGAAGAGCCTGCAGAGCGACCACGAGGCCTTGCTGCGCTATATTAAGCAGGGCTGTCCGGACTACTGGGTGTCGACGCCTTCGTTTGCCAATCTCTGCCTGGCGGACCGCGAATTCAATGATGAGCTGATGCCGGACATGAAAGCCTTTTACTTCTGCGGGGAAACGCTGAACAAGGACACGGCGGCCAGGCTGAGGGAACGCTTCCCGCGCGCGGCAGTTGTGAACACCTACGGGCCGACAGAATCGACCTGCGCCGTTACGGGCACCGTCATTACTGCAGAAATGCTGAAAGACCCGCGGCCGCTGCCGATAGGGACCGTCAAACCGGGGACCGGGATCGCGATATGCAATAACGAGATCATCATTTCCGGGGACAGCCTGAGCCCGGGCTATCTGAACGATCCGCAGAAAACTCAGGCAGCTTTTTTTACGGCGGAAGGCGGGGAGAGGTCGTATCACACGGGCGATGCGGGGCATTTCGACGGCGATATGCTGTATTACGAAGGACGCATCGATATGCAGATCAAGTACCACGGATACCGCATCGAGCTGAGCGATATCGAGTCCAATCTCATGGCGCTTGACGGTGTCTCGGAGGCGGCGGTCGTTCCGGCTTTTCGGGAGGACAGGATCAGTAATATTGCGGCATTTATCGTCAGCGGCAAATATCAGGATGTGTTCGAGGACCGGCAGAAAATAAGGAACGGCCTGAGAGACAGGCTGCCCGGGTACATGGTACCGAAGATAATAAAATTTACGGATGCTTTCCCGATGACCGGCAACGGAAAAATCGACAGGAAAGCGCTGCAGAAAATAATTCAGGAGGTTGATTGAAATGGAAGAAAAAATACTGGAGATGCTGGCGGATCTGTGCGGAGATAATATCGTCAAGGAAAACTGCGATATCAATATGGTCGAGGCGGATCTGATGGATTCGCTCGACTGGACGGAACTGCTGGTTTGGGTCGAAGAAGAGTTTGGTGCTATAATGTCTCCGTCGGAATATACAAAAGAAGAAATGGAGACTCCGAACAAAGTGATCGAACAGGTTAAAAAAAAGCTCGCTGAACAGGGGCTGGCCTGAGCGTATTGAAGGGAATGCATAATGAATGAAATGATATATGCTGCAGATGATGATGAGAACATCAGAGATCTGATCAAAACATATCTGCAGGAAGCGGGGTTCCGCGTTGAGGTTTTTGCGGACGGCGATTCGCTGTTTGCCAAATTCAAACGCGAGCCGTGCGATATGGCCGTACTGGACATTATGATGCCGGGCACTGACGGCCTGGAAATATGCAGAAAGATACGGATGATATCGAAAGTGCCGATAATAATCCTGACGGCCAAGGAGAGCGAGGTCGATCACCTGATGGGCCTGACACTGGGCGGGGATGACTATATCATAAAACCGTTCCGACCTTCGATCCTGATCATCAGGATCAAAGCGCTGTTCCGCAGGATGGAAATGGAACATACCGTGGAGGACGAGGAGATCGCTTTCGGGGATCTGAGATATTCCGGCAATGCCCATGACGTTACCTGCGGCGGAAAAAGCATCGGACTGACGATGACGGAAATCGCGCTTCTCCGATATATGATGCAGAATCAGGACCGGGCGGTCCCGAGGAACGAGCTGCTTGATGCGATCTGGGGCATCAGCAAGGACGTCGAAACACGTGTTACAGATGAGACAATAAGGCGGATACGGAAAAAACTCCAGGCCTCCGGCAGTATAGTCGCGATCAAGGCAATATGGGGCTACGGGTATCGCCTGGAGCAGGCAGATGAATAAAACGACGAAAAAACTTGTCATTCTAGTCTGCGGAATGTTTGTCATAACGATGGCAGCCGTTCTGCTGATTTATAATGTCTCCACAACGAACAATATCAGGAAAAAGAGCACAGAGTCCATTAACTATGTGGCCGGACAGCTGCGCACCATCGATACCTGGGAAGACTGGGACGATGATGATGAACCGCAGCAGGTCGCGGATGTATTGATCCTTGACAGGAATTATAAGGCGGAGGATTATTATGCGGCGGGATATTCGCGGCTCCTCAGCTGGGTGAAGACTAACAAGCCGCAGAATGATGAGATCGTCAATGTGTCGCTGACGAACGGCAATACGTATTACATCATGAAGATAAAAAACAGTACGAAAATTGGAGATGCGAAAGGATATTGCCTGATCGTTTACAATACGACATCGGAGACCAGTCTTCTGGCGGAAATCAACCGCTTCGTTCTGATAATCGTCCTGCTGTGCGGCGGCGTTACTGCTTTCCTGGCGATAAGGCTCGGCATCAGAATAAAGGAAACGCAGGAGCAGCAGGAGAAATTCTTCGAAAACGTTTCGCACGAACTCAAGACGCCGCTGATGTCTATACAGGGCTATGCCGAAGGAATATATCAGGATATCGTCCCCGATCAGAAACATGCGGCGTCAGTCATCATGTCGGAATCCGATAAGATGTCCGCACTGGTCGAGGAAATACTTTCGCTTTCCAGGCTGGAAAGCGGTGAAACTCAAATGAAGCCGGAAAGCATCTCCATCAGCGAAATAGTCAACGACTGCCTCGTCGCGCTGGAGACAGTTGTAATAAAACGCGGCCTGACCGTCGAAACGCATCTGGAAGACGACAAAGTAATGGCAGATCCGACACAGGCGGAAACAGCGGTTACCAACATTATTTCAAACGCCGTTAAATATGCTATGCACCGGATCGTGATCCAGAATGACGATAAATCGCTGTCGGTCTGGAATGACGGCGGCAATCTGTCCAAAGAAAATCTGGAGCACATTTTTGACAGATTTTATATCGGCGAGAAAGGACAGACCGGGATCGGCATGGCGCTCGCCAGGGAAATAATCGTGCGCCACCACTGGCAGATATCGGTAAAAAACAAAGACGACGGGATCATGTTTACGATCACATACTGATTAGATCACATACTGATCATGCCAAAAGGTCCGGGGGAATGACACCCGGGCCTTTTGTTACGCTTGGGAATTATGGCATTTTCAAATAAGGTACCAATCGCAGGGAAAAAGATTTCTTGGTACCCGATCCAATGGGCTGCAGCGATTGAACCTCTGCTCAATGTGCATATATCCCTGAAAAAGTCTGCTGTTAGCTGCGACTAACCGCTGCGGCCCACATCTTGAGGTACCAAAATGAGAAAAAATCTTTGTTTGGTACCGTATTTCGAAAATCACTTATAAACAGTGGATTAACGGGCGGCTGGCTCGGGGCAAGGTCCTCTAAGCAGATGCGGCCCCGTGATTTTGCTCATGATGGATTGCCGCCCGCAAGTGTGATAAAATGATACAAACATTTTCTGAACATCGCTTGAGCAAAGGGGGCCGTGATCCGATGACAGAGGCAAAAACGGAGACAAAAGGTGATCTGGTAATTGTTGCGGCGGAAGGCGTCGACATGGATGCGGCCGAACGGCTGGCTGACCATTTGGGCACGGAAGTCGTCCGTGAAGGTGATCTGGCGGATGCCGGTCCTGCGCCGCGCGGAGAGGCTGTACGCAGTGAGGCTGATGTGACGAATGAAGACGATGCGCCGCGCGGGAATACTGTGCGCCGCGGGGGATATGTGCCGTGTGAAGCTCTTGTTCTGCGCATGGATGAAAACGGCCTGGCGCTGGAAGCCGGAGGGCAGCAGCTGCGCGGGGATTTCTCGAAGATGCTGAGGCGCACGAAGCAGGGAAGTTTGCAGCGGGAGCTTGTGGTCAGGGCGGCCAGAATAAAAGATGCGGAAGGCGCGCTGACGGCGGTCGACGCGACAGCGGGACTCGGCGAAGATTCGTTTCTGCTGGCGGCGGCAGGTTTTTCGGTGCGGCTCTTTGAATACAATCCGGTGATCGCGGCACTGCTCGGGGATGCGCTGCGCAGAGCGGCGGAAACGCCGGAACTGGCGGATATTGCGGGACGTATGGAACTTGTGGAAGGCGACAGCCGGGCAGAAATGCCATTACTGCCGTACCATCCTGATGTAATACTTCTCGACCCGATGTTTCCCGCGAGACATAAGAGCGCGCTGGTCAAGAAAAAACTTCAGCTTCTTCAGCAGCTCGAGCAGCCGTGTACGGACGAGGCGGATCTTGTCAGGGCGGCCATGGCGGCGGGTCCGTGGAAAGTAATCATCAAAAGGCCTTTAAAAGGTGATTTTCTGGGCGGGATAAGACCGAGCTACTCTATCAGCGGCAAGATGATCCGTTACGACTGTCTGGCTGTGAACAGCACGCCGTAATACTTTCTGCGCGGGGATGCGCGGGGTATGGCCGATAAAGCGCCCTTGACATTCTCTGTGTGATATGTTTTACTTGGTTGTAAATTGAATAGGATCTTCAGGGCAGGGTGCGATTCCCTACCGGTGGTAAAGCCCACGAGCCGCAAGGCATGATCCGGTGAGATCCCGGGGCCGACAGTATAGTCTGGATGGAAGAAGATATTATATTTTTTCGTGATGCGATTTTTGGAATAAGATCGCGCGTATATTAGTACGTATGCTCTGAAGTGGTATTTTGCCATTTCAGAGTTTTTTGCATCATGAGAATATGATTAGCTGTGGAAAAACCCTGTAGATATATGCTGCGGGGGTTTTTTATGGGAAAGAAGGCAGGAAAATGACAGACCGCGATTATATGAGCAGAGCTATTGCTCTGGCCCGAAAAGGAGAAGGAAGGACGAATCCGAACCCGATAGTCGGGGCCGTGATCGTCAAAAACGGCAGGATAATAGGAGAAGGATATCATGCGGAATACGGCGGACTGCATGCGGAACGGAAGGCGATCGCTTCGCTGACCGAACCGGCTGACGGAGCCGACATGTACGTGACCCTCGAACCGTGTGCGCATTACGGCAAGACACCGCCGTGCAC
>JALCRY010000067.1 GCA_022652985.1 Eubacteriaceae bacterium
CCGGGAGGCGTCGGCACGGTCACGACCAGTCTGCTGATGAAGCATACTGTCGAGGCGGCAAAAAAGAAGATATAGTGTAGGTTGAATCATATATCTTAAACGTACACAAAAATAGTCATCCCGCAGGGATGGCTATTTTTGTTAGTTTGTTTGCAAGTATCTACTATTATGTAAAGAGGATCAAATTAGTCAAAGTATCTTGGAAAAAGGCCTTTGTTAAAACAGCAAAGGCCTTTTCACAGTATTAGGAGGCATTAAGAGATCAGTCACGTTCTACTGAACCTTCCCATGTGCCTACTGACTGGTGTTTCGAATGCTCGTCATACCAGTGAGTAGTAACTGTCTTTGCACGTGTGAAGAATTTTACACCGTCTTTGCCGAGTACGTGGAGGTCTCCGAAGAACGATTCCTTGTTGCCGGAGAACGGGAAGTATGCACTTGGTACAGGAATGCCGACATTGATCCCGACCATGCCGCCGTCTGTCAGAAGCTGGAACTGACGTGCGTAATATCCGCTCTGAGTGAAGATAACAGATCCGTTTGCGAACGGGTTGGCGTTCATGATCTTGAGACCTTCGTCAAAGTCTTTTACTCTCTTGACGCAGGTAACAGGTCCGAAGATCTCTCTGTCGCCGACTGTCATCTCAGGAGTTACTTTGTCGAGGATAGTAGGTCCTACGAAGAATCCGTTTTCGAATCCCGGCACCTTTACGTTTCTGCCGTCAAGTACGAGTTCAGCTCCTTCGTCGACGCCCTTTTGGATCCAGTCGCAGATGCTCTGCTGATGCTTGGCCGATACGACCGGTCCGAGTGTTGTTTCAGGATCATAAGCGCATCCGACTTTCATTGTTTCAGCCTTCTTTTTGAGGAGCGCTACGAAATCGTCAGCGATGCTCTCCTGGACGCATACTACAGGAAGTGCCATGCAGCGCATGCCTGCGCATCCGTATGTCGAATTGATGATAGCGTTTACTGAACTTTCGAGGTCACAGTCTTCAAGTACAAGAGCGTGGTTTTTAGCTTCTGTCTGAGCCTGGACTCTCTTGCCGTTGGCAGCCGCTGCCGAATATATGCGCTTGCCTACAGCTGTAGTTCCAACGAATGTAACAGCCTTGATGCGCGGATCTGTGAGCAGGATGTCTGCTTCGTTTCTGCTGCATGTAACGAGGTTCACGACGCCCTTCGGAAAATGTCCTTCTGTATAGAACAGCTCGAGGATCCTCATCGATGTGAGCGGAGTCATGCTTGCTGCCTTGAGTACGATCGTGTTCCCTGTTGCGATGCAGAGAGGGACCATCCAGCCCCAAGGGATCATAGCAGGGAAGTTGAAAGGAACGATGCCTGCGCAGACGCCGAGAGGCATCCTGTATGTTACAGTGTCGAATCCTGTTGTTACCTGCATAGCTCCGTCACCCTGGATCGTAGCAGGGATAGCTGTAGCTAGTTCTGTCGGCTCGATAGCCTTGAGGATGTCGCCCTTGGCTTCTTCGAGGTTCTTGCCTAATTCCTTGGCACAGAGAACTGAGAGTTCATCGAGATGAGCAACAAGGATGTTTCTCCAGTTGAACATAAGCTGCGTGCGTTTTGCGATCGACATCTGTGACCATGCAGGGAATGCATCCTGAGCTGCTGTGATAGCATCGTTTACTTCTTCAGGAGTACAGCAAGGTACTTCTGCAATGACTTCACCTGTACTTGAATCTGTAACAGGCATGTATTTATCTGTTTTGGACTCGCGCCATTCTCCGTTTACGCAAAATTTCTTTCTTTCCATTTTTATTTTCCTTTCTAATAAGTCGTTAGATCATCTTATCAACTTTACTAAGTTCAGCGTCAAGCTTCTTCATTTCTTCTCTTAATTCATTTGATGTAATAATCAGCGGCGGTGCTATGACGATAACTGATTCATGGGAATAAGTCGAAAAGCCGGCTTCGCGTAAATCACCAATAATGCTGCTCATTATTCCCTCCGGATCTTCACCAAATGGGACGAGCGGGACATGCGGCTCACGTACAAGTTCGACTCCTGAAAACAGCCCTATATATCGAACTTCGCCAACACATTTATGTCTGAGCTTCATGGATTCCAGGATACTGCCCAGTAAACTGCCAACGGTATTTACATTTTCTTCGATATTTTTTTCTTTATATTCGCGCAGAGCTGCGCAGGTGCAGGCACAGCCCATCGGATGCGCACTATATGTGAGTCCGCACTGCATTGGCGTCATATCGAAAGAATGAGCGATTTTTTTATTCATAATTACTCCGCCGAGCTGAACATATCCGCATGTGCAGCCTTTGGCAAATGTTACTAAATCCGGCTGAATGTCAAAGTGCTGGAAAGCAAACGGCTTTCCGGTCCTATAGAACCCGGCCATGACTTCATCACATACCATAACAATATTATTTTCTGTACATAATTCCCTGATCCCCTGCATGTATTTAGCAGGCGGAATCAGTATACCATTGGAACCGACAACGGATTCCACGAATATCGCTGCTATCTGATGAGCGCCTTCGGTCTGAACAACTCTTTTAAGAAGTTCCAAATAGTAATCTGCTACATCATCTTCGCTGCGGAATTTGACCTCTGCCGGCGCATAGTATGGATATGGGCCTTCAAAATGGACATGGCCTGCATCTCCCGGTTCGTTGGCAAAATGTCTTGGTTCACCGGACAGCCCGCCGGCACCTGCTGTGGAGCCGTGATAGCATCTTTGCATCGATAATATTTTCCATTTGCCGGTATACAGTTTAGCGAGTTTGATTGCGTTTTCGTTTGATTCAGCACCTGCATTTGTAAAAAATACTTTTGCTCCAGGAATGCCGGACAGATCAGCGATACCCTTGGCTGCTTCTGATCGTACATCAGTAGCGTAGGAAGGACCGATGAATGCGAGTTTATCTGCCTGCTCTTTGATTGCCGCGATAAGTGCTTCGTTATGATGCCCCAGGTTGACGTTTACTAACTGTGATGACATGTCAGCATAACGTTTTCCATCTTCATCAGTAAAATAAATCCCCTCTGCAGTTGTAATTACAAGTGGATCGATTTTTTTCTGTGCACTCCATGAATGCATATTGTATTTGAGATCAGTTTGCTTGATTTTAGACATTGCGATGCCTCCTTTTGAAATGACAATAGTTAATGATTTACTTTTGTTGCTTATATATTTATAATATAATTCAGAAAATTGCATAAGTAAAATGCTATTATATGGAAAATGATATTACAAAACGTAATTACACTGGAGACAGAAAATGAATACAAAAAAATATGAAGCCCTGTTACATATTGCTGAAAATGGCAGTATTTCTAAAACGGCACAGGAGCTGGGGTATACTCAATCAGGCATAACACAAATGATAAATGGCCTGGAAACAGAACTTGGGATGCAATTGATTATCAGAAGGAGCAAAGGCGTAAAGCTTACAAATTCAGGACAAGAGTTATTACCATGTATGCGCGAGATAATAAAATGGGAAGAAGGCTTATTTGAGCAATGTAATAGAATTAAAGGCAATGAGGTCGGAACAGTAAAAATAGGCTGTCTTTCAAGCGTTGCATCGGCGTGGATGCCGACAATATTGCAGAATTTCAAGAAATCACATCCGAATATTAAAGTGAATATGTATGAAGCAGAGTCTCCAACACTTGATCATCAACTTTCAGAAGGGATCATCGATGTTGCAATAACCGAACTTAATAATAAAGATTGTTTTGATTCTGTCTTATTGAAAAAGGATGAAATAATGGCAGTAGTGCCCGGCTGCCACGAGTTGGCAGGTAAGGATACTATTAGCCTGGGCGAACTGCAAAAATATCCATTTATTGCTTATTCCACCGGAGAAAATGATGAATCTGAAGCAGGGTGGCCCGGTATCGTGACTGGGAATAGTATCAAATGGGACATAATGTATTCCTGCAAAGATGATATGGCGGCAATGAATATGGTGGGGCATGAACTTGGGGTAACAATAGCTGCATCGCTTATGCTGGTCAATTGCCGATCACACGTCAAGGCTATTTCACTAAATCCTCCTTTATATCGATCACTTGGCATTGAAGTAAGGTCGATGAAAAAAATACTTCCTGCAGTAGATTCCTTTATCAACTGCATAGAAGATATGTATCTAAGTGCACATTAATAATTATTGCTGAATATCTTATAGTACTATCTCGATCAAAGCGTCTAAGGAAGCATTTGCTCTTTTGTGATACGAATAATCAAGCATGAGTGTTCTGCGAAATACAATCAATTTGCGCCTAAGGACACAGGCTGAGGAGGGAATTTTCGTATTTGCGGTTATGCAGAAATGTAAGATATGACAAGCTAAAATTGCCCAATTAACAGTAGGACGTAGTATCGCAGTCGCGAGATTAATGGCAAAACATATTGACAATTCAGTTTATTAAGGCTATTATCAAAGAAGTGGTAATACCACGCTAGCAAAAAATAAAATATTCGGAATATTGGTACATATTGTTTGACAATCTGATTAAGGAGAGAGAAATATGGGCGACAAAGTAAAAATGACAATATCGGATTTTAAGAAGTTCAAAGAAGAGGGAAGAAAATTCAGCTATGTCACTGCGTATGATTATACGACAGCTTCGATAGTAGATGACAGCGATGTAGAAATCATATTAGTAGGTGATTCTCTCGGCATGATCATGCTTGGCTATAAGGGAACGGAGTCTGTGACTATGGACGATATGATCCATCATATCAGACCAGTCGTTAAAGGCGCTCCAAATACTTGGGTAATTGGTGATATGCCTTTTGGTTCTTACAATGTCAGCGATGAGCAGGCGATTTCGAATGCTAATCGTATGATCAAAGAAACCAACTGCGACTGCATCAAACTTGAAGGCGGCGTCGAAATGCTGTCAAGAATCAAGGCAATCGTAGGTGCCGGCATCAATGTTATGGGTCATATAGGTCTTACTCCTCAGACGGCTTCCTCACTGGGAGGATTTAAGGTTCAGGGAGGAACACCGGAGTCGGCGAAAAAGCTGATCGAAGATTCGAAAGCGCTCGAAAAAGCCGGATGCTTTTCAATCGTTCTCGAATGTGTCCCGTCTGTCGTAGGAAAAGCTGTTGCAGAGGCTGTGGATATTCCTATTTTAGGTATTGGCGCAGGACCATATGTTGACTGCCAGGTACTGGTTACACAGGATCTTCTGGACATGTATGGAGACTTTAAACCGAAATTCGTGAAACAGTTCGCACACATCAGGAAAGCAATGGTAGATGGATTGAATGAATTCCACAAAGAAACGATTTCCGGCGAATTCCCGACACCTGAATACAGTTTCAATAAGAAAGTGGAAATACCTGAAGATTAAAAGGGAAAGGAGGAAGATATGAAAATAGCAATTGTCGGTGCAGGGGCAATGGGCTGCTTGTATGGAGCGAAATTATCCGCGGTACCGGGCAATGAAGTATATTTGATAGATGTGTGGAAAGAACATGTAGACGCTATTAATGCTGATGGCGTACACATGGAAGAAGGTGATGAACTTCTTCAGTATAAGAACGTCCAGGCTGTATCTTCTGCTGAAGATGTAGGCGTATGCGACCTGGCAATAATATTTGTAAAGTCGATTTTGACGAAAGAAGCGATGAAAACAAATAGAGCTGTTTTCGGAGCACATACGATTGCATTGACCTTACAGAATGGATTGGGCAATATTGAAAGCATCAGTGAAGTAACCGGCAATAATACAATAGCCGGAACTACCGCACATGGCGCAACGATGTTGGGCCCGGGGAAAATGCGTCATGCAGGAGTAGGCGTAACAACTATCGGAGAGCTGGACGGAAGACAATCGATCCGTATCAGGGAGATCTCTGATTTATTGGAAAAAGCCGGTATGGAGACAGTCATTTCAGAAAATGTTATGGGATTGATCTGGGATAAGCTCTTGGTCAATGTAGGTATAAATGCTTTAACGGGAATTACGCATTTGCACAACGGAGAACTGCTGGATCATCCTGAAATACGTGAGCTGCTGGAAGATGCTGTTACAGAAGCAAAAATGGTTGCGGATGCCAAAGGAATAAAGTTAAGTTCCAATGACCCGGTGAATCATACAGTGGAAATCTGCAAAGCAACAGCAGCTAATACATCATCAATGCTGCAGGACATAAATCATCACAAACAGACGGAAATCAATATGATTAATGGCGCAATAGTCAGAGAAGGCAAAGATCTTGGTATTGCTACGCCTGTTAACAAAGTACTTACTAATCTTATTATTTATTTTCAAAATTCTTATTAAGGAGGGGCATTATGAATAGAAATCCTATTATTACAGATGCTGATAAAAATAAGCAAATGAAAAAGGAAGCGCTTATTTCGGTTGGCCTCTATATCCTGTTCTTCATTTGGTGGTTTGCAACAGGATACGGAATAGCAGGAACTGGGACACCGGCAACATATACATATGTTTTGGGACTTCCTATGTGGTTTTTCTTGAGCAGTGTAGTTGGATATGTTCTTTTCTGCGTATTAACCGTTATCGTCGTAAAATTCTTATTCAGAGATTTTGATCTTGGAGAAGAAGCGGGAGAAAGTGCTAACGAAAGGAGTGGACAGTAATGACTTCAAAAGGCATTATCATTGTAATAGTTCTTGCTGTATACCTTGTAGCAAATCTTGTTATTGGTCTTGTTGTCAGTAAAAGACAGGCTAAACGAGATGCGGAAAAAGGTTTTGTAAACAATTACTTTATAGGCGGACGTTCAATGGGCGGATTAGTTCTTGCTATGACATTGATCGCTACATTCACTAGTGCCAGCAGCTTTATCGGCGGCCCTGGCATCGCAGCAAGCAAAGGACTTGTATGGGTATACCTTTCAATGATACAGGTTCCGACTGCATTCATTATTCTTGGAATACTGGGTAAAAAGTTTGCTGTTATTTCCAGAAAAATCAATGCTGTTACAGTTACGGATTATCTGAGAGCAAGATATAAGTCACCGGCAGTCGTAATCATTTCATCTATTTGTCTTGTATTGTTCTTCGTTGCACAGATGGTGTCACAGTTCATGGGCGGAGCTATTCTGTTCCAGGAAATAACGGGGATGCCTTATATCTGGGGATTATTGATATTCAGCGTGATCGTAATAATATATACAACAGTTGGCGGATTCAGCGCTGTTGTAATCACTGATACCGTTCAGGGCCTGATAATGATATTAGGCGGTATTATTCTTCTCGCTACAGTAGTAGGAGTTGCAGGAGGATTTGGTCCGCTGACATCAAAGCTGTCTGTTGCCGCACCATATTATGCTGATATTACCAGCGGCGGAACAACACCGATGCCATATGTATTGTCATTCTGGGTACTCGTTGGAATAGGCGTACTGGGACTTCCTCAGACTGCCGTACGCGGCATGGGCTTCAAGGATACTAAATCGCTTCATAACGCAATAATCTATGGTACTATCGTTGTTGGTTTCTTAATGCTCATCATGCATGTTTCTGGTGCGTTTGCGCCAGCAATAATCGATATATCTTCATTACCGAGTACAGATTATGTTGTTCCTTCGATAGTTCTTAAATACATGAATCCTGTCGTTGCAGGCATATTCATTGCAGCTCCTTTAGCGGCAATAATGTCAACAGTTTCTTCACTGCTTATTTTAGCATCAGCGGCGATCGTAAAAGATCTCTATATGAATTACATGGTTAAGGATGAGGAAAAAGCTTCACCTGAATTTATCAAGTCAATTCCGAAGAAATCAATGGCGGCAACGCTCGTATTAGGCTTTGTTGTCATCGTTCTGGCAATAGTAAAGCCGGACTTGATCGTATGGGTCAATCTGTTTGCTATGGGAGGTCTTGAGTGTGCCTTCTTCTGCCCGATATTATTTGGACTTTACTGGAAAAAGGCCAATGCTACAGGTGCAATTGTTTCATCGATATGCAGTGTTGCATCATTCGGATTTATTACACTGTATAACAGTTTGATCAATCCGTTGCATCCATTCAGTATAGGCGGTACAACGGCGATAATCCCTTGTATTGTGATTGCGATCGTAACGTTCGTGGTATTCTCACTGATTGGCAAGAAACCTGATCACGAGACTTTAGAGTTATTTTATGCAGAAAAATAATCTTGATGATTGGGGCAACTTCTTGTTGCCCCAATCATATTAGACAATAATCGAGGTAGTAAGACAAATGAAGCATGCATTTATTAATGGAAGCGTTATTACTGTTGACGATAATAATAGTATAACGGAAGCAATATTAACTGAAAATAATAGAATTGTCTATACCGGTACCAATGCCGAAGTTGAAAAGCTTGCCGGCAAAGATGCTGAGTTTACTGATCTTAATGGCCGTACTCTGATGCCGGGGTTGATCGATTCGCATTATCATCCGATCCTGAATGGCCTGTTGGGGCCGGAATTAGATGCGGCAATGATAGATACTTTTTACAGCAATTGTAAATCACTAAAAGAAATGCTGGACATGCTGAGACAGGCTGTCGCATTAAAAAAACCGGGCGAATGGGTATCAATGATGGGGTATGAACCATCGTTTTTCCCGGAAAAAAGGCATCCGACAATAGAGGAACTGGATGAGATCGCACCTGATAATCCGGTGCATTGTATGCACGGCGGCGGGCATATCTGTATGTATAATAGTAAAGCACTGGAATATCTTGGTGTATATGGTCCGGACGATGCGAGTAAATATCCGCAAGACGAAGTAGAAGTCATCGATGGCAAACTAACCGGAATGGTCAGGGGACATACGCATTTCTGGCTATGGGGCCAGGTGGATTATCCTGAACAGGCACAGGCAAAAGCTGCCATGAAATCGTATAAAAATTTAATCGAAAATGGAATAACTTCGATCCATGATGCGGGTGAGCTCGATAAGCCTTCTTATCATATTATGCAGAAATTATGCAGAAACAGGACTTTCAAAGTACGTTCGTATATGATGCTGCACAGTATTTTCGGCAAGCCTTTCAGCAAAGAAGATAATGAATGCTGGATGAAGCTGGGATTGATGAGCGGACTGGGTGATGAGTATTTCAAAATCGGGACTTGCAAATTTATGATCGACGGCGGCAGCGGCGGCCCATCGTGTTATACCAGAGAACCTTACACTCATGATCCGTCATTACCAAGAGAAAAAGGCTGGGAACGGGATGAAGTAGCTGAATACATCAAACTAATAAATGACGCGGAGTGTCAGGCGTCGGCTCATGCAATAGGCGATGGCGCAGTTGAATTCATGATACATGGTTATGAAGAAGCATTTAAAACTAATCCGCGGCCTGATTTGAGACACCGGGTAGAGCATTGTACACTAAGCGATCAGGAATTGATAGACAAGATGGCAAAGATGAATATTTGCCCGAGTGTAAATGTGGGCATGGTAGCTTTTCAGGGATCGAATTATGAAAGATTTTTCGGGCCGGAAAGAAGCAAGTACATATGCGCAATCAGGAGTATGCTTGATGCCGGAGTTAAATGCTCATTCCAGAGTGATGCGCCATCCGGCCCGGTAGGGCTTGCATTGATCGACGGTGCTGTTAACAGATATGACAGAACTAAAGGCGTCCAATGCGATAGGACACAGGCTGTCAGTGTACTGGAAGCTATCAGATGTGCTACAATTAATGGTGCATATGGAGCATATGAAGAAAATATCAAGGGTTCATTGGAATGCGGGAAACTGGCAGATATGATCGTCTTATCAGACAATATATTAAAGATAGATCCGATGGATATCGGTAATCTAAAAGTTGACATGACCATTATAGATGGTAATGTTGAATATGTACGAAAATAATAGAAACAAGTGATACATAGCCTTTTGAGCCTATTTCGGCGTCCTCCCGAAATAGGCTCAAAAAAAAGCAAAACATATCAAAACAGCGTCCGGCGCAGGGCCGGAGCAGTCCGAGCGGAGGGAAACAATATGGATGAATTGGAACTCAAAAACAGGATCGATGCCGCAATGGAAAAACTGAGCGATGAACTGACGGATTTTGCCGTCAGGTTTTTCAGTATACCGACGCAGAACCCGCCCGGGTATAATTACGATAAGGTAACCCAGTGTGCGGGCGAAGAGATGAAGAAAGCCGGCATGGAGATCACGTATCTCAAAGTGCCGGATGAACGGCTCGAGGAGCTTGCGCCGCAGAGCGAAGGGCACCCGCGCATCAATGTTATCGGCACGAAGGAAGGGCAGATGCATCGTCCGTTGCTGCATATAACCGGGCATTACGATGTCGTTCCGGAAGGGACAGGCTGGACGCACGATCCATATGCCTGTGATATCGAGGACGGGAAGATATATGCACGCGGCTCGGCCGATCAGAAGTCAGGCATTGTATCAGAGATCTTCGCTGCACGTATACTCAAGGAGGCGTGCATTGAACTTAAAGGGACACTATTGACTTCAGCGACTGCGGATGAGGAGACCGGCGGCTTTGCCGGTGTAGGCTACATGGTGGAGCAGGGATATTTCACTAAGGAGAGCACAGACTATGCTGTTATTACAGAGTGTCTCGATGTTGACAA
>JALCRY010000068.1 GCA_022652985.1 Eubacteriaceae bacterium
CAAAAGCACCTAATCGATGCTTTATTTCCTATACACTTTTTTACGTCAAAACTATTTTGTTTTTCTTCGAATTTTCTATTGACTATTCATAGTTGGTCTCCTTATCTGCTCTGCCTTATTTCACAAAGCGAACAGCTTTCAGCAATACCGCGGCAGTCCTGACATTCATTTCCCAGCTGCCTGTAATCCGGTGTTGCATCAAAATATATTCCCGCGCAGGACTTTACCGGCACCATCATGGCGCTCGCCTTGATTTCGATATCGATCAGAGAAGGATCGATGATCCCGGCAATATCCCTGGTCTGCGTTACATTCATGCCGAAAAGTCCCGGGCCGAAATCATTGCTCGGTATTCCCCTGAAAGCGATCCTGTCGCGCAGCAGTCCTCTGAGTATCTCCGCATACGCGGTCCCCCACATATCCGCATAGACCTGGTCTATAACATCGAAACCGTCAAGGTGAAAATCTCCGGCAGTAACGAAATACACCGCCGCGCCGTACACCGACTCGCAATTTACCTGTTCAAATGCCGGACAGTCGAACTTGACACCTTCTATGACGGCCCGTCGCCCGGCCAGTTCGACATTTTCCGTGTATCCGTATATCCCCCGCGGATTTATGCGCTCTTCTATCGTGCCGAACACTTTTTCAGCAGATGCTGCTATGCTTTTGAATTTTTCGCCGCCCTGGTCTATACCGCTGATCCTTCTGAAAAATTTTTCTGCAGGGCCGTCGCATTCTTCTCTTGTGAATATCTCCACATTACCTTTCATGCGCGTCCCACCTCCTCGGATAAAACATTGCTTCCATATAATAATTCTGGAAATCCATATTTTTTGACAATTCTATATGACGCGTGACGCCGGCCAGATGAACGATACGGTCCTGCACGGACTGCGAAAGCAATGCCATGCAGACCCCGGTCCCGGCGGCATTTCCGGCACTGATGATTTTCTCAGCCGGCACTTCAGGGATAAGTCCGATAGCCAGTGCGCTTTCCTTTCTTATATAGCTCCCGAACGCTCCCGCTATAATGATCCTGTCGATATCTTTTTCCGTAAATCCCAGCTCTTTCATAAGCGTCTGCGTCCCGGCCAGGATCGCGCCCTTCGCCAGCTGGACTTCTCTGATATCTTTCTGCGTCAGGATCACTCCGTCGGCAAGCTCGATCTGCATCCCGTCTTCACCGCCCTGAAGATGATCTGCCACCTCCGGGTTTATGCCGTTGTCCAGAGCTTCCTGTCTGGTGCACAGCTTGCCCTTGAAATTCAACAGTCCTGATGACAGCAGCTGCGCTATACAGTCGATAAGACCTGATCCGCAGATGCCGACAGCTTTTTCATTTTCTATCGTATAAACAAGAAGATGATCTTTCGTTATACTGACCGCCTCTATTGCACCCGAAGCGGCCCTCATCCCGCACTTGATCGTAGCGCCTTCGAAAGCAGGTCCCGCCGCAGTGGAACAGGTGACGAGCTGCCCGTCTTTTCCCGCGACTACTTCTCCGTTGGTACCAATGTCAAGAGCGACCGTGCAGCCCGGCAGTTTTTCTATGTCTATCGCGGCTTCCATGGCAGTAATATCCGATCCCACGTGTCCGGCGATCAGCGGCAGTGTACGGATATCTGCATCGTCGTTCACATGCAGGCCCAGATCCGCCGCTTTCGCTGTCTGCATCCCGGTAAATACAGGTTCGAACGGATAACGCGACAGTGTATAAGGCGACACTTTCAGCACCAGATGCGTCATCGTAGTGTTTCCGTCGATCCGCACTTTCATTATTCTGCCGGTATCAACGCTGCCGGTTTTGCTGATCTCATCCAGGATATCATTCATGCATGAGATCACTTTCTGCTGCATTTCCAGTGCATGTGTCTGATTGCCTCCGACATACTGTATACGCGAAATAACATCCGCGCCGAATATATTCTGATAATTCACTTTCGCCGCAACGCCGGCCAGCTTTCCGGTATGAAGGTCCCAGACCATGCCGACGACAGTTGTCGTACCTATGTCAAATGCGGCTCCCAGTTCTTCCGCATCCGCCGGCTCAGGTCTGAAATCATCAGGCATGATGACCTCGGTTTTCTTATTCGCCGCCGCGCTGTCGTATGTCAGGAGTTCGGCCTCTATGTCTGCGGATAATCTGATACAGCATGCCAGTCTGATGCCTGCAGCCATTTCCTCCGCCGTAAGCATCCGCTTTTCATCTTCGGTTATTTCACCGCCGCTTCCCTTCAACATCCTGACCTTGCATTTGCCGCAGATGCCCTTCCCGGAACACGCTGCAGGGATCTGAATATTTCCGCGCCTGGCGGCATCCAGCAGCGTTTCATCTTTTTCCGCAGTTATCTCTGTTCCCGTCCCGGGAAATGAGAGCTTTATCTTTTGACTGATATCCATCATCGAAACGCTCCTTTTTTAATCTATTTTTATATGACCTGTTGCCGTTGCAGTTATTACGCAGCCGAGATACAAAGTTCCGTATTTGGTATCGGAAATATTTTCCTGCTCATCAAAGGTCACGGTCAGATCATCTTCAGCACCTCTGCCGATGGCTTCTTCACAGGCTTTTGCCCGGGCAATTTTTCTCGCAGTCTCTTTGGCCTCATCAAGTTCATCCGCTGTGACTTTTTCGCCCGCTCCGAAGACCGTATATGTATTGCTGGAAACATTGAACCTTATCTCGACAGTTATTACTGCCGAAATACTGCCGACTATTGCGCCCAGCGCATTGGCAACTTTCGAATATTCGTTTGTAATGACTCTGGCGCCGATCAGTTTCCCTACATCCTCCAGAAAAAGATGTGTAGGCGCGCCCACACCGACCAGAACAGCCGGTGTTTTGAAATTCATCCTTATCAATTCCGCATAATCGGAATTTTTCACTCTGTCATAAGAATCCCTTACAACCATCTGCATCTGATCGTCCATGCCCTTCGCTCTGAGCTCCGGGTAGGCATCTTCCAGCATTATCCTGATGATATTGCAGTAAAGCTTTCTTTTAACTTCTTCGTAAATCAGTTCCGCGGTTTCGTCCGTACTCCTGCCCGTCATTCGGCCGATCCTTCTTATGCCTATTTCGGCAGCTTCTTGCGAGTACATTGTAAATTCGCCTTTAACATGCATCGCATCTGTCGGCGTGATCCCGCAGCGCAGAACTATTCCTTCATTGATCAGTCTCTCCATCTGTCTTCTCAGAACGATATCTCCGGACAATCTGCCGGCTTTCTCCAGACTCATAGGCTTATTCAGGAACATCTCAACTATATGTTTTTCACGTTCCGTATATCCGCTTCTGCCCCTGATGTCTTTGATGGCTACAAAAATATCCTTCTGAGGATTGACCGCGCAGCTGTTCACTTTGTCCTCATCCCGCAGATATTCAAGCAGTTCGGGATAAGTATCTGCCGCCATGCACAGCGGCATGACTTTTTCATTTTCCAGTACGATCTCTCTGGAATCCGAGAGCACTACACCGCTGTCGCCGCCCAGAGCAAAAGTATCCACGAAAAGACCTTTGACGAATGTTTTCCATTTACCGATTCTGACTCCGTCTTTTACTTTCTGCGCGGAACCGTTCTTCACAAAAGCAATATCCGTTGTTGTGCCGCCCATGTCAACTATCATACAGTTTTCTTCATCAGACAGTTCCAGCGCACCCATTACACTGGCAACAGGTCCGCAGAGCAGTGTTTCGATAGGCCTCTTCATGGCGAACTCTTCATTCATGAGGCTGCCGTCGCTTCTGACCACAAAAAACGGCGTCTTGATGCCGCGTACATCGAGGGCAGTTTTCACCGCATGCATGAATTCATTGATTACGCTTATGAGACGCGCATTCAGCAGAGTACTTGCGCCTCTCCTCATAATATTATTTTCCGAAAACAGTTCATGGCCGCAGACAACAGGAATATCCATTTTTGCATTTATCATTTCAGCAGCGCGTTTTTCCAGCACTGCTCCGGTTTTTTTTGAAAACAGTTCCGCTATCCCGACCGCATCGCAGTCGTACAGATCACGGTCGATCCTCTCATCCACATCATTCCAGTCCGGTTCCTTTGTAATATCTCCGTTCGGTTTTGTATGACTGTCGAAAAACAGCAGATTTCCGTCCATCGATATTCCGTATTCCTGTCCGACACGCGCTACATTTCTGGGTTCAACACCAAATAACATCAGTTTAGATCTTCCGCCTTTATTTTCTACACATGCATTTGTCGCCAGAGTCGTCGAAAGTGCAATAACCTCTGCCTTTTCTACAAGATCTTCAGGGAGAAGATCTATAACCTGCCCTATTCCTACTGACAGGTCATCTTTAGTTGTAGCCGTTTTCGCATATGATAATATCTTTCTGTTTTCAAAATCATATATGACCGCATCTGTACATGTCCCGCCTGTATCGATTCCTATTCCGGTCTTCATTACTGCTTCCTTTCGAATTACATATTATGCTTCAGGTGAAGGCAGCGGACTGATCCGCCTCCTCCACCTGAAATAAAGTTCATCTTCAATATGAAATTACTGTGCTATAAGTTTCTCTGCCAGATCGACCGCTGTCGGCGCATTGGTGCTGAACCCGTCCGCACCGATCATATTCGCAAAATCTTCATGGACCGGAGCTCCTCCGACCATGATCTTGACTCTGTCTCTGAGTCCGGCTTCTGTCAGTGCTTCTATCGTTTCCTGCATCGCATACATCGTTGTTGTGAGCATTGCCGACATGCCGATGATCTTTATGCTCTCATCGTTCTGCACTGCTTCAACAACTGCTTCCGGCGATATATCCATACCGAGGTCTTCGACTTCAAATCCCGCGCTTTCAAGAAGCATAACGACCAGATTTTTCCCGATATCATGCATATCGCCTTCTACTGTGCAGAATACAGCTTTTCCCATCGATGGATTATCCTCGGATACAATAAGCGGTTTAAGCATTGCCGCTCCCTGTTTCATTGCCCTCGACGCTATGAGAAGCTCCGGTACGAAAATATCTCCGTTGGCGAATTTTTCACCGAGCTGATTTATAGGCTCAACAAGTCCTTCGTTCAGGACATCCATTGGTTCGATCCCGTCGTCAAGGCAGCTCTGTACCGCTGCCTCTACATTTTCGAAATCACCGTTTTCAACAATTTTATTTAAATCTGTTATTTTCGACATTGCGCATTCTCCTTCTACTTCTTCTCTTTAGCTTTTGCATCTGCTGCATCAAGAATAGCCTGTATCCCCTTTTCCTGTTCGTCGGTCAGCGGTTTTGGCTGATAATTCGCTATGATATCCTTTACTTTGGCAGCTGCTCTTTCTTCCATAGTCGTAGCGCCGTTATCATGCCACTTGTCATAATCACGTCTGTCATACAGATCAGGCTGCCACATTTCCTTCATATGGTTGAAGGTATGCGTTTCGCTCAGATAGTTGCCCATCGGACCTACGCTCTTTATTACATCCATTGCCAGCTGTTCAGGAGACATATCTACACCCTTGAATACCTGTCTCAGCTGTCCGATGACTTCGTTCATCATTACCAGCAGCTCAAATGAATATGTCCGTCCGAAATTCATGAAGCCGACATCGTGGTTCATGTTGCTTCCTGTAAGTCCCGACAGATAGGCTTCCTGCGTTGCTTCTGACAGCGCGTGAGCATCAGGACACTTGGAGCTTGTGGCTCCGCCCATGCCCCATGTAGGCAGATGATATAATTCACGTCCTATTTCCTGTTCGACTACATATGCGACATTTGAAGTCGGAGATGCGTATGAAGGCTGCATGCATTTAAGATCCATATCTGTAACGCATCCGCCGAAAATGAACGGTGCGCCCGGATTAGCCAGCTGATGCACTACGAGTCCCAGGAGACTTTCTGCCAGGCACTGGCATAATGCTCCGGAAAGTGTCATCGGGCCGGTGCCTCCCATCATTACTGCAGGAGCGTAGTTCGTCGGCAGACTGTTCTCCGCGCAGTAAATCAGCTTATCTATTGATTCATAGTAATGGTTCAGCGGCGAAATAGGCTCATCATACAGAATTATCAGAGGCTTATTGATCGCTTCATCCATTCCTCCTCTGATGACCGCCATCATCTCCGCGATATTTTTGATGCTCTCACGGTTTGCTGCTGTTACTACCATAGGTTTTGTACTGTTTCTCAGCATTGCCGCGAACTGATGCTCGTAGCTGGTCACCGGATATTCGTACATGAGTCCGAGGCACATAAGGAAATCAATATTCGGCATAGCGTCGCATATTTTTGCTCCGTTGATCATATCCTGTGTGGTGAACTCATGCTGTCCGCCTGTATCCCAGTCATAAAGATACGGGCAGTCTGAACCGGTTCCGAAGTAAGCGTTTCGGCCGCTGATATCCATGACAGGATTTCCATCACGATCATATAGTATCACTGTTGACGGTGCCTGTTTCAAAGCCCATTCAACAAGATTAGCAGGTACATATGCTCTCTTTTTAACGACTTTACAGCCTGCTTTCCTGAGCATTTCCAATGCGCCTTCATGCTGTACTTCCGACCCTACGTTCTGAAGGATCTCCAGACTGCAACTGTGTATTTCCCGCAGCTGATCATCAGATAAAAAGCGGAGCGGCTGAACTGCATTTAACTTTAATGGAAAATCGTGTTTCATGATTTTCATCCTTTCTGTATTATATATTGTATGATTTAATTTGGTCTGTTTATGCTAAAGTTATTTCCCGAAGAACTGTGAAGCGAATATGAAAATGATAACGATCGGTGAAAGATATTTAACCGAGAATATCATCCATCCCTTTACAAATTTTGATTTGACATTGATTGCTTCAAGGCAATTATCCATTTTCCATACCCAGCCGACAAATACTGCTATTATCAAAGCTCCTATGATGAGGATATAGTTATTCTCTATCATATCAAGAGTATTGAAGACTGCATCGGAAAGGATCGACGGAACTGCTACGCATGTGCATAAAAGCATAGTTATCCCTATTGCTTTGCCTCTCTTCATATCAAACTGTTCCGTAAATGTTCCTGTAAGAGCCTCTACTACTCCGAGCGTTGATGTGAATGCGGCAATATAGAATCCGAAATAGAAAAGGACGCCGATGACCCTTCCCAGCGGAATAACGTTGAATACATTTGGAAGTGTCAGGAATGTCAGACCGACGCTGCCTGCAGGTTCAAGACCGGCTGCGAACACCATCGGGAAAATCATGAACCCTGCCATAAGTCCCGCGCATACCAGCGCCGTACATATTACGGACGCACTTTTGAAAATATTCTCTTTCGGGTTTTTGATATAACTTCCGAAAACCATTGAGGCCAGCATTGCTATTCCTACTGCAAAGAACGCCTGACCAAGACATGTGATAAGTGAATTCATTGTGAAATTAGCAGTATTAGGCTTGAGCAGGAATGTCACGCCTGCAGCCGATCCCGGAAGTCTCAGGCCCTGAACAATAATGATTATCATTATTACCGCCAGAACAGGCAGCAGGATCCTGGAAACTCTTTCCACACCCTTCTGCAGTCCGCCTTTGACCACTATCGCTGTTAATAAATAGTTGATGGCGCCATAGATGAAGATCTGCGTTTTATCCGAACTGAAAGCCACAAAATATGCTGTGATCTGCGCCGCAGTCATTCCCTCGAATGTTCCCATGGCTGTAGCCACGATATACTTCAATATCCAGGCGTAAATCGGGATAGTGTATCCTACGATGAGGACAGCTGCCGCGATGTGCAACCATGCTCCAAGATACCATTTCTTACCGGGTGCAAGCGTCTGGTAGGCCTGTATAGGTGTCTTCTGCGAAGCAAATCCCATTGATATTTCGGCGGTAAGAAGCGGTACGCCGATAAGTAAAATAATCACAATGTAACAAATAATGAACAGAGCACCGCCGTTGCTGCCCATTACATACGGAAATCTCCAGAGACTTCCAACTCCTACTGCAAAACCGATGGCCGTAAATATAAATCCCATTATATTACTGAAGCCCTCGTTTTTTGATGTTCCCTCAGACATAATTCCCTCCTATTTAATTATTAAAAAAGAAAAAGACTAAATAATGCTATTATCTTTGCCGAAGTCCTCAAGCAACAATCAAAAGTCAAACCACAAAACCTTTGAAAAGCATCTCCGCCGCAAAGTATGCACAATGCATTATTTTGACAATATATTATCGCGGTATAATAATTTTGTCAATATTTATCTTATAATTCAGAATTTTATATTATTTCTACTGCTTTTCCTGTTGATTTTTTGTTTTTTCAGACAAAGAAAGAGACGCTCAGACGAGCGTCTCTATAGGAATTATGTCGTCTTAAGAAAAATAAGACGTGTGGTTTCAATAATATCAATTACTTCCTTATCAGCATTCCCGCCGTCAGCAGATAATATTCAGGAAGCCTGCCATTGTGGGCCCAAAGCATTTCATAGCCAAACAGTTCTTTGATCATCTTCTCAACATTGCCGCCGAGAGCTTCTATCGAATATCTCATTTTCTCCGGATGTCTGCACGGTTCATTTGTTTTGCGCGCGCAGTTTCCTTCTCCGCACAGCCGGCAGTTTCCCGCCAGAAGACTGATACGATCGGGAGCATTTTCTTTTTTGAGCAGTTTTTTCATCAGCGCATTTTTTTCTTTCTGAAGAACTCTTCTGCCGATATCATTGATTTCATCATCGCCGTAAACTACCTCTCTTGCCGCCGGATCGATTATTACTCTTGCCAGATACACTTCGAACGAATCGTACTCTTTCCAGTAGTCCGCAGCTTCAAAGTCGAACGGAGGGCAGGACCACACAGTACCATAGTTGGGACATTGCCTGCAGCAGGAAACAAACAAATCGACATCCAGGAAATGACTTACATATTCATCGATCGATATTATATCGGTCAGCATTTCAACTTCATATTTTATTTCTTCGGCGCTCATAATAGTTCCCTCAAAAAAAACTGCAGCTTTCGTGAAGCTGCAGTACGTTTTTACTGCAAATGTTGCCCGAAAATACAATCCCGTATTCAACAACCGCAATATGCAGGTCTCCTGGCTCATGTATCAACGTTTTGGTTATCCTTCTCAAGGCAAGGCCTCAATGGATCGCTTTTCAGGCGTCCGACAAAACTACTCACTTACAGTGGCGGGTCCGCATCGGTATCTCACCGATTTCCCTCTTGGCTTTCCGTAACGGAAAGAACATATCGCTATATATTGATGTTATATGCATAATAGCACCATATATACATATTGTCAAAGGTCTGCTTTTTTGTGAAAAAAAA
>JALCRY010000069.1 GCA_022652985.1 Eubacteriaceae bacterium
ATATCCGGCATACGAAAGCAATGAAAGATATCTATGATATGCGTAAAGAGACTATCGAAAGGATATTCGGAACAGCCAAGGAACATCATGGTATGAGATATGCGGTAAGCAGAGGGCATGATCAAATAATGATGAAGGTCGGGCTTACTTTTGCCTGCATGAACATCAAGAAACTGGTAAACATATTGAGTAAAGCGGATGACAAGTATGGGCCTTCGGGAGACCGTCAGGGAAGATCTGCACTTTTGCTTGAAAAATTGAAGTATCATCTTACGAGAAAAGCCCAGACGAACTCATTGTTCGCTTGGGCTTTGTCTACAGTCTGAAATCCGCCCGCGGGCGGATTTTTTTCGCTTATTTAACTTTCTGCGTAAGACCGCACCAGACTCTGGTGACTGTGTCGGCCCTCTGCGCCAGATATTTCATGGTCAGACTGTTCTGTCTGCGCCATTCCCGCATCACCGGATTGGACGGCGTGAGTCCCAGCGAAATATCCTTCACGATCACCGCATCTCTGGTGCTGATCACATCATCCTTCTCTTTCAAATATGCCACCGGATCGACCCCGTCTTTCACGCACGCATACACGAACTCCTCGAGCGCGTCTATTATCGCTCTGTTGAAATCCGGATCGGATACATTCTGCCTGCAGTGATATATATCCATCGTATTGTATTTTTCAGTTGCGTAATCCAGTTTGCCCTGGTATGCCCCTCCGAAAATAAGTTCCATTTGCTGCCTCCCCTTTATTTAAACCGGTATCTCATCCCGTACGAAAATTCTTCGACACGGTCGCATCGTGATGCAAGGCCGCGCTCCACCAACGCCAGTCCCTTGCGGAAATATTCCACATGATCGCGGCTCCTGTCGAGCACGCCGGAATTGTCCATACGCCGTCCTGTGCCGCTGAAGATGTAATGCCCGATATACAGCGTGCTGCGGACATTCTGCGCGAAAGTCTGCAGATCCTCTATTACCCGTCCTGTCGCCAGCACATCGAACGAATCGCCCCCCGACTCGCCGTAACGCCCGCCGGCTTCATCCGTACCGAACATTTCATTGCGCAAAAGCGATGTGATGCTGTCTATTATAAAGATCGAGCGCGTGTCCACTCTGTCCAGCAGACTGCAGATATTGCTGTCGCACTTTTCTATTTTGAATCCCCTCGACGCATAATGCTTCTCGCGCATATTCTGCGTGGTGCTTTCTTCATAATCCTGTGGACTCAGCGTCGAGATGTAACAAAGAGGAACTTCGAACACATCCCCCGAAAGTTTTGCGACCTCTTCGGCACGTTCGCGCATGCCGTTATTATTACCGCCTACATAAAGGAATTCCATTACTCAGCCTCCGCCGCTCTCTCAAGCCATTCACGTCCGGATGCGATCTGCCTGCGCACCTCCGAAGGCGCCGTGCCTCCGTACGAAACGCGCGCGTCCACGCATGCTTTGATGCTGATGTCGCCGAGCATATCCGAGCTGATGCGGCTGTCTATCGAAGCCAGCTCCTCATCGGTCAGATCCTCAAAATCGCAGCCCCTGTTCTCGCACATCTTGACCATATTGCCGACGATGTTGTGCGCCTCGCGGAACGGCACCCCCTGCTTTGCCAGGTGCTCCGCGATATCCGTCGCATTCAGGAAACCCTTGCCGAGCTGCTCCGCGATCTTATCCATGCGGAACTCGGTCTTCTCTATCATCTTCGCCAGGATCACGAGGGAATCCTTCCACGTATCGACCGCGTCGAACATGCCCTCCTTGTCCTCCTGAAAATCCTTATTGTACGCGAGCGGCGTCCCCTTCATTACTGTAAGCATCTGCATCAGGTCGCCGTAGACCCTGCCGACCTTGCCGCGCAGAAGCTCCGCCATATCCGGATTTTTCTTCTGCGGCATAATGCTGCTGCCCGTGCAGAAACTGTCGTCGATCGCAATATAACTGAACTCCGAGCTGTTCCAGAGAACACACTCCTCCGCGAACCTGCTGATATGCATCATCGAAATCGACGCCGCCGAAAGCAGCTCGATCACATAATCTCTGTCGCTCACAGAATCCATCGCATTTTCAGTCGGAGCGAAAAAGCCCAGCTCATACGCCGTCGCGAATCTGTCGATAGGCATCGTCGTCCCCGCAAGCGCGCAGGCTCCGAGCGGGCAGTAATCCATTCTCATCCAGCAGTCGTCGAGTCTCTCGAGATCGCGCTTGAACATCTGGAAATATGCCATCAGATGGAAACCGATCGTTACCGGCTGCGCGTGCTGCATATGCGTGAATCCGATCGTGATCTTGTCGGCATACTGCTCCGCCTTGTCCAGCAGCACATTCTCCAGGAACACCAGATCCTCGCGCAGTTCATTTATTTCTTCCTTGGTATAGAGCCTCATGTCGACCTGAACCTGGTCGTTCCTGCTCCTCGCCGTGTGGAGCTTCTTGCCCGTTTCACCGAGCGCTTCAATAAGCGCGCTCTCCACACTCATGTGTATATCCTCGTTCTTCGTGGAAAATTCGAAGTCGCCGCGGTCGATCTTTTCTTTGATCTCACCCAGTCCGCGCACTATGTCTTCGCATTCCTCTGCAGTAATGATCCCCTGCTGTGCGAGCATTTTCGCATGTGCGATGCTTCCCCTGATATCGCACTCATACAGCCTCTTGTCGAATGTTATCGACGCGTTGAATTTTTCAACGATCTCGTCCATTCCCTTTTCGAATCTGCCGCTCCACAAATTTGCCATTTTAAACCTCTTTCCGTTTGCTTCTTTTTTCGTATGATAGATTTTACCACAAAACTGAGCTTCTGCATAGTATTTCAACGCATGCGGGCGGCGCTGGCCGGCCCGGCCCGGACGGCTGCGTTTTATTCGGACCAGACCCGGGCGACTGCGTTTTATCGGAGGGTTTCGAAATAAGGTACCAAGCGAGGATTTTCTTTCATTTTGGTACCTTAAGATGTGGGCCGCAGCGGTTAGTCGTGACTAACGCAGGCCGTTTTCATTGATATTCGGGTGTTGAGCAACCGTTCAATCGCTGCAGCCCATTGGACAAGGTACCAAAATAACTTTTCCCCTGCGATTGGTACCATATTTCGAAAGTGACATGATTTCGCAGTGAAATAACATGTCGCAGGTTCGAACGTCCGGGCCGTAATGCGAACCCGACGGCCCCGGCAGGCGTCCGGTATCCCGGCAGATGCCATAGTCTCTCCGGCCAGGCAGGCATCCGGTATCCCGGCAGGTGCCACAGTCTCTCCGGCCAAGCAGGCGCCACAGTCTCTCCTGCGCCGGGATCTGTCCGGCCCGTCCCAGGCGCGGAACTGTACAAATGCTCAGCGATATGCTATTATTTTAAAGTATTTGACATTTAAAAAGGGGGCAGCGTCAATGAACAAAAAAGCACGCGGAAGTATTCTGCTGCTTATTACCTCGCTGATCTGGGGAACCGCATTCGTTACTCAGAAGTCGGGGATGAGTTATATAGGACCGTTCACATTCAATTGTATAAGGATGCTGATCGGCGCTATTGTGCTGCTGCCATTTTTGAAACTCGGGAAACAGCCGGACATGGATTCGCTGCTGCCCGACGAGAGACGCCGGAGACACCGCATGATGATACGCGGCTCGCTGTCCTGCGGGATATTCATATTCCTGGGCACGACACTGCAGCAGATCGGACTCATATACACCACCGCGGGAAAAGCCGGATTTATTACTGCATTGTACGTCGTCATCGTACCGCTCTCGGGAATATTCATGCACAAGAAGATACGCCCGACTTTATGGCTCTGCGTAGCGCTGGCCGTTATCGGTCTTTACCTTCTGTGCGTCAAGACGGGTTTCAGCATACAGCCTGGGGATCTGCTGGTGATCATCGGGGCATTCGCCTTCGCGATGCAGATACACGCGGTCGACTATTACTCCCCGAAACTCAACCCGCTGATGTTGTCGTGTATGCAGTTCCTCATTTGTGGTATAATATCGTTGCCGTTTATGTTGATTTTGGAGCAGCCGTCGATCGGACCGATCATGTCGTGCTGGCCTCAGATAGTATATACAGGCGCCCTGTCATGCGGCGTCGCATACACTCTGCAGATCATAGGGCAGAGAAATACGGATCCGACAGTGGCATCGCTGCTGATGTCGCTCGAGTCGGTTTTTGCCGCCATCTCCGGTGCGCTCTTCCTGAGCGAGCGGATGACGGGGAAGGAACTTATCGGCTGTGTGCTTATGTTCACAGCAATAATCTTGGCGCAGCTGCCTCCTCTCAATGAACTGAAGGCGCGCCTCGGAAAGGAAGAGTAATTATGGCGGAAGTAACAAGAGATCAGGCGTGGGCGCTGCTCACCAAATATAACAAAGATGAATTTCATATCAGACACGCGCTCACTGTTGAAGGAGTAATGCGTTATCTTGCGGAGAAGATGGGCTTCTCGGACGATGTAGATTTCTGGGGGATCGTCGGTCTCCTGCACGACATCGACTTCGAGGAATGGCCGGAAGAGCACTGTCAGAAGGCTCCCGAACTTCTTGCGGAAATAGATGCGCCGGAAGAAATGGTGCATGCGATAGTCAGCCACGGCTACGGACTGGTTTCCGACGTGAAGCCGGAACACGAAATGGAAAGATTCCTTTTCGCCTGCGACGAGCTGACCGGACTTATCGGTGCGGCGGCGCTCATGCGTCCGTCGAAAAGCGTTCAGGACATGGAAGTCAAATCGCTGAAGAAAAAATTCAAGGACAAAAAATTTGCAGCAGGCTGCAGCAGAGATGTTATTCAGCAGGGTGCTGATATGCTCGGCTGGGAACTGCCTGAGCTTTTCGAAGAAACAATAGAAGCCATGCGCACCTGCGAGGACAGCGTGAACAAGGCAGTTGAGGAATACACGGCTCAGGCATAACGCCCGGACCGACACCAGATCACACGAGGAGGACCTGACACATAATGGCAGTGTATGATTTCAAAGAGCTGCAGAACGGCAGCGACATACGCGGTATCGCACTTGAAACCGGATCCGGCGAAAAGCCGAACCTTACAGAGCGTTCGGCCGACAGAATAGGCAAGGGCTTTCTGCTCTGGCTGAGCCGCAAAACGGGAAAGGCTCCGGGGGAGCTCCGCATTTCCGTGGGCCGCGACCCGAGACTTTCGGGCCCTGATCTTCAGAGATGGCTTACAAACGCGCTCGTTCCTTACGGCGTGTGTCTTCTGGACTGCGGTCTTGCGACGACGCCGGCAATGTTCATGTCGACGGTTTTTCCGGAGTTCGCCTGCGACGGTGCAGTAATGATCACAGCCAGTCATCTTCCTTATGAACGCAACGGCTTCAAATTTTTCACGCGCGGCGGCGGTCTCGAAAAGACCGACATTGCGCGCATCATAGAATACGCCGAGTCGGACACGCAGCTGGCCGATCTCGGGCCGAAAACAGACGATATGGGCTACGTTATTACTGACGGCCTTGTCGTTTATCCTGCGCACAGCGCCGATCTAATGACGGCGTATTCTGCGCACCTCAGAAAGATTATTACCAGGTCGCTGGGATTTGCCGGCGGCGAAAGACCTCTTGAAGGCCTTAAGATAGTTGTAGATGCCGGCAACGGCAGCGGCGGTTTTTACGCGCGCGATGTTCTCGAACCTCTCGGCGCGGATATCGGATCGAGCCAGTTCCTCGATCCCGACGGCAATTTCCCGAACCACATTCCCAACCCTGAAAACCAGGAGGCAATGGACAGCATTCGTCTGGCAGTCACTGCGAACGGCGCGGACCTCGGTCTTATTTTCGACACTGACGTCGACAGATCATCCGCAGTCGCTTCGGACGGCCGCGAAATTTCGAGAAATGCGATCGTCGCGCTTGCCGCGGCTATTACTGCAAAAGACTCACCGGGCACGACTGTCGTTACTGACAGCGTGACATCGGACCATCTCACTGATTTCATCGAGGGCCTCGGCCTAAAGCATCTTCGCTTCAGACGCGGTTACAGAAACGTGATCGGCAAGGCGATCGAACTCGAGGGCGAAGGAACCGACTGCGCTCTCGCGATCGAAACGTCGGGGCACTGCGCGATGAAAGACAATTACTTCATGGATGACGGCGCATATCTTGCGGCCAGGATCGTGATCGAGGAAGCACGCATGCACAGAGACGGAAAATCTGTGAGCGACATGATCGCGGATCTTGTCGAGCCGGCTGAAGCGGTCGAGTACCGCATGCCGATCGACTGCGGGGATTTCAAGGAATATGCGCAGAAAATACTGGACGATATCAGAACATGGGCAGAGGAGCAGCGCGAAATGACTGTCGTCGAGCCCAACTTCGAGGGCGTACGCGTTTCGTACGATGACGGCAAAGTGAAGGGCTGGTTCCTGATCCGCATGTCGCTGCACGAGCCTCTTATGCCTATGAACGTCGAGTCGGACAGTGCGAGCGGCTGCGAAGCAATGATGCTGAAGATCAAGCCGTTCCTGAACAGGTACGATCACCTTAGTCTCTCATAGCGCGCAGGCACCGGATGCGGCGGGCGCGTAATGCAGTCCTGCGGCAGTCATGTGCACCGGGTGGACCGTTCACGGGAAAAACCGTGCGGATACGCGTGAGGCCAAGGTTTATCGCAGATAAATGACAACTGGGATGAATGAGGTAATACAATGAGTGAGAACGTATCTCACGGCGTTGTGTCGTGCGCCGAAATGAAGGAGCTCGAACGTGCAGCCGATGCTGCCGGGCTCAGTTATTACGACATGATGGAAAACGCGGGCAAAGCGGCCGCGGGCATTGCTATTTTTATATGCCCGAGCATTTTGTCCGGCGGAACCACTTATGTTTTCGCGGGCAGCGGAAACAACGCGGGCGATGGTTTTGTACTCGCGCGCATTCTTAAGCAGAAGGGCGCCGACGTCAAGGTTGTCCTCGTATCAGGCGAACCGAAAACAACGGACGCCATTACAAATTTCAAACTTCTGAAAAAAATGGATATCGAAGTGCTGGTCGGGGTCCCGGATATGATACGGGCCGATCTTATCGTTGATGCCCTGTACGGGACAGGTTTCCACGGCGAAATGCGCAGCGAAGGCGCGGCGGCCGTCGAGCTGATCAATTCCGTGAAGGACGCCAAAGTCCTCGCGATCGACATACCTTCCGGCCTGCCGGGCGATGTTCCCGCGGACGATCCGCAGGAGTTCAGGCTCGGGCCGTCGGTCATTGCTTCGACCACCGTCACCTTCCACGCGAAAAAACAGATACATGAATACAAAGACGCGCTCGACAGATGCGGCAATATAATAGTCGCCGATATCGGTATCAGCGACGTATTATGATCCGTACTGCGATAGGATTCTACTCCAGCACCAGATAAACCGGGCAGTGATCGCTGCCCATGACTTCGGTCATGATGCCGGCGTCTTTTAATCTGCCCTCCAGCGCCTTTGACGCCAGAAAATAATCTATGCGCCAGCCTGCGTTCTTTTCGCGCGCGTGGAATCTGTAGCTCCACCACGAGTAAACTCCCTCTTCGTCAGGGTGAAAATATCTGAACGTATCTATGAATCCCGCATCCTGGAGCACAGTCATCTTTTCGCGCTCCTCATCCGTGAAGCCCGCATTCCTGCGGTTGGTTTTCGGATTTTTGATGTCGATCTCCTTGTGCGCGACATTCATGTCACCGCACACCACGACCGGCTTTTTCGTTTCCAGTTCCTTGAGGTATCCGCGGAAATCGTCTTCCCACTTCATCCTGTAGTCGAGTCTTTTGAGCTCGTTCTGCGAGTTCGGCGTGTAGACATTCACGAGAAAGAAATCATCATACTCGCAGCATACGACGCGGCCCTCGTGATCGTGTTCGTCGATCCCCACGCCCTTGCTCACCGAGAGCGGTTCTTTTTTCGAAAGCGTCAATGTCCCGCTGTATCCCTTTTTATCGGCGCTGCACCAGTATTCACGGTAACCTTCCAGCGGCACATCCGCCTGACCTTCCTGCATCTTCGTCTCCTGCACGCAGATCACGTCCGGATCCGCTTCCTGCACAAAATCCACGAAGCCCTTGCCCATGCACGCGCGCAGACCATTCACATTCCAGGAAATCAATTTCATTACTGCATCCTCACTTCCTCGACAGCCCGTCAATGTAGCTCACTGCCGAAAGCGCCGCGACATTGCCTTCGCCCGCCGCCTTAACATACTGATATGGTGTGCCGGTAATATCGCCTGCCGCGAAGAATCCCGGTATGTTCGTACGCATCCCGCGGTCGACCTTCACGTGATTGCCGTCGAGTTCAAGCCCGCTGATGATCTTGTCCGGAGCAATGCTGCTTCTCAGAATGAAGACCACGTCCTCCTCGAGTTCGGTGCCGTCTTTGAGGACCAGTTTCTCGACCTTGCCCTCGCCCTCTATGCTCTCCGGCTGTGCGCCGCAGATAATATTCATTTCGTTCTGCAGCACCGGCTCATCTTTATAAACAGGAATGTAATCGACTTTGACGCCGATCGAGGCGAGGAAATCCGCTTCGCGTTCTTCCTCCGGCGCGTAGGCGAGGACCGCCGCTTTTCTGCCGCGGTAAAGCATGCCGTCGCAGGTCGCGCAGTAACTCACGCCCCTCCCCAGGTGTTCGTCTTCGCCCGGCAGCGGCCTGCCGAAGCTGACGCCGCTCGCCAGGATGACTGTCGATGCTTCATACACATCCGAGTCTACGGCCATGCTGAAGTAATCTCCCATACTGTAAATGCTCCCGACTTTTCCCTGCGTGACGCTGATGTCCATTGCCCCGAGATGCGCATTGAACGCCGCGGCTATCTCCTCGCCGCTCTTGCCGTAAAAGCCCGGATAGTTATTTATCTGATGCGCCTTCGACAGCTTTTCGCTGACCGCAGTGCTTCCGAAAAGCATAATGCTGCGTCCGCGCGCCGTTGCCGTAATGGCCGCCGACATTCCCGCAGGACCGCTGCCGATGATCGCAATATCTGTTCTCTCTGCCATAATTCTGACCTCCATATCAGGCGGTGACCGCCTTTAATTATTACTGTACTATTGTACCACAGACAGCGCGCCGGAAACATAGAACGTGGCGATCCGTATCCGCAGTGGGGCAGGACGCGGATCAGGAATGTGGCGTGTCCCGGCGTCCCGGGAATGTGGCGTGTCAGTCAAGTCCATAATGTGGTGTAAATTGCATTCGGTCATCATTTCTTAAGCTGCTCTCAGCAAAGGAACCAGTTTTTCCCGTTCATCATAGTATTCTGTCATACTGAACACTCTTGATTTTGTTGA
>JALCRY010000070.1 GCA_022652985.1 Eubacteriaceae bacterium
TGATGTTTTTCCTTAAGCTTTTTCTTCTTCTGCCGGTTTGTCGGCCGCTTCCAGTTCAAACCAGAATGTAGTTCCCTTGCCAACTTTGCTTTCAACTCCGAATTTGGCTTTATGGAGCTGAAGGATTTCTTTGACGATCGAAAGGCCGAGCCCGCTTCCCGTCGTGGTGCGTACGTGATGGCTGCTGGATTTATAGTATCTTTCCCAGACGTAAGGGAGTTCCTCAGGCTTGATGCCCATGCCGTGGTCGATGACTTCAACATGCACGATCTTGCCCCAGTGCTTAACATTGATGAATACCGACTTGTCCTGACCGCAGTACTTGACGGCGTTGGTCAGAAGGTTGGAGATGACCTGCTTGATCTTATCCTCATCGCCGAGCACATACTGCTCTGCCGGGCATGTGAGCTGGATCTTATAGCCTTCCTGCATTTCCAGGACGTGGTACGGATTGACGAGCTGATCAAGAGTATCTTTGATGTTGAACGAAGCAATGCGTATCTGCGATGTGCCTGCCTGCATCCTTGAAAGCTCCAGGACATCCGTGACGAGGACATTGAGCCTGTCTGATTCCTCAATGATGACCTGCAGATGTTTTTCACGTTTCTCGGGATTGTCGCCGGAAAGGTCTCTGATCATTTCCGCATAGGATTTTATCATTGTCAGCGGAGTCCTCAGGTCGTGAGAAACATTGGCCATCAGATCTTTCTGAAGCATGGATGCCTTCTCAAGTTCGTAAGATGTTTTGTTCAGGGTGTCAGCCAGGTTCTGGATTTCGGTGTACTGTCCTTCCGCATGGAAAGTGGTGCCGTACTGTCCGTCTGCCAGTCTCCGCGCCGATTTTGTAATATCGGTTATAGGCCGCGATATCTTGGAAGAAATATAGAACGACAGGATGAACGCGAGCGCAAGAGAGATGATCATGATATAAACGAGCTGGTTCCGGATTATTTTCTTGGTCGATGATACCGGGTACAGAGGCGAGATCATATACATGATCGTAGTCTGGTTTTTGTCGAGATATGTCGCATATACGAGTGTGCTTCTGCTGGTCGTTTTATTCTTTATCGATTTTGATACGGATTTATATCCCGACTGCAGAAGGAGTGTTCTGGCCGTGGCGATATAATTGGTATACGGCAGCTCCGAAACATCAGAAGGATAGACGGTGACTCCGTTTTCATCCACGCGGATGTACATGTCATCGTCATTAGAAAGTTCCCGGACTTTTTTTATAAAGCCCTGGTCATCTCCGCTTTTGTACTGAGATGCTATCTGAGTCGCGGTATTTTCCGTTTCCTTGATTTTCATATCCTCATAGTAATTGTTGAGGAAAAAGACCTGCAGGAACCACATGACTGCCATGATGATCCCGGCATACAGCAAAAACGACATCCACACGCGAAACTTTATGCTTCTGAAATTAAATCTCAAATTTATAGCCAACTCCTCTAATTGTTACAATATAGTCTCTGTAAGGGCCGAGCGCGTTCCGGAGATTCTTGATGTGCGTATCGATGGTACGGTCATCACCGAAGAAATCATACCCCCATATGTCGGACAGCAGTTTGTCTCTTGAAAGCGCAATGTTTTTATTTTCGACGAGGTAGAAGAGAAGATCATATTCCTTTGGAGTAAGATCGATCTTTTCACCGTCAACGGTAACGATCCTGCCGGCAATGTTGATCACCAAACCGCCGAACTCCATTTCCTCCGGAGTTTCCGGGGCGCTGGAAGCGGCTGAATTATGCCTTGCGAGGACGGCCTGCACGCGTGCCATCAGTTCTTTCGGACTGAACGGTTTCACGACATAGTCGTCTATCCCGAGTTCAAAACCGAAAAGCTTATCGTATTCTTCGGTTCTGGCGGACAGCATAATTATAGGTATATCTTTTATTTTCTTGATTTCTTTGCAGGCGGAAAAACCGTCGAGCTTAGGCATCATAATATCCATGATGATCAGGTCGTAATCGTTGAGTTTGCAGAGACCGACGGCTGTCATGCCGTCTTCCGCCTCGGTGACGTCGTATCCGTTGAATTCCGAGTACTCTTTGATGACTTCTCTTATCTTTGCTTCATCGTCTACTACAAGTAATCTGTACATAATAAACCTCCACGGCACTATTCTACCACAAAATGGAGCAAAACAAAAAAATACAGTTTTTTGTGAAGACATGTTGAAGAGAAAAAGAAAACAAAAAACATCTGTGGATTTTCTATTGACACTGATTTGATGCTTTGATATAATAACATATTTTGATTTCTTGACACTCACCTCGTGCTTACTGTATAATATCAATATGTGCAGAAGAAAGGAACGTTATGTATAAAGTAGGAGATAAAATCGTATATCCCATGCATGGCGCCGGCGTTGTCGAAAGAATAGAAAACAAGACCATACTCGGGCGGGAAAGAGATTATTATGTCCTTCATGTTCCGGGCGACGATATGAAAATCATGATCCCAGTCGATCAGGTGGATGCTATCGGCGTGAGAAATGTGATCGACAGGAATGATTTTGAAAAAGTCGTGGAGCTTCTGAAGGAGCCTTCCTCAAAGATGCCGTCCAACTGGAACCGCAGGTACAGAGCTAATATGGACAAGCTGAGGACAGGTGATATCTGCGAAGTTGCAGAGGTGGTCAGGAATCTCACGAGAACTGAAGTGAAGAAGCAGCTGTCGACAGGCGAGAAGAAACTTCTGGCCAATGCACGCCACATATTAGTGACAGAAATGGTGCTGGCGGCGGATATAGCGCAGGATGAGGCGGACCGTATTCTGGATTCTGCCATTTCATTATGAAAAAGAGCAGGTGACCGGCAGCGGGCCTGCTTTTCTTTTGAGATAAATCCACAATATTCAGATACTTGAAAGTACAGTATATTGTGTGATAGAATAAATTTTTGTAGAAAGGAGGTGTAAAAATGCTAAAAAAACTGTTTAGAACCGTATTTACTCTCGTCGGAGCAGGTCTGGGCTACGGGGTCTTTGCAATTACGGAGTATCTTTTCAAGATAAGCAGATACCCTCATGTTGTGACGGACCTTTCGCAGTGGCAGGAAATGGGCATTGCTTTATTATTCGTAATTATATTTGGTTTTATTTTTTTCAAGCTCACACCGCTTGTCAACAGGCAGAGCAAAAAGGTCAGCAGCAATATCGAATCCGAACTGCAGAGTTTTTCCACTAATGAAGTAATGGCCGGCATAATCGGTCTCGTCATGGGGCTTATTGTCGCATATCTGATCAGTCAGATATACAGCCAGATAAAAGTGCCGTATCTGCCGGCAATATTGTCGGTAGCTACATATCTGATACTAGGCTATCTCGGAGTCGTTATTTTCACTAAGCGGGGCAAAGACATTCTGCCTTCCATAGTGGCTGCGAGAAGAGCTGAAAAAGCAGGAACAAAAAAGGAAAAAAAGGCGGACAAGAAAGATGTTTCACCCAAAATATTTGATACGAGCGTTATCATTGACGGGCGTATCGCGGATATTATGAAGACGGGCTTCCTCGAGGGAAAGATCGTGATACCGGAATTTGTTCTGGTAGAACTGAGACATATTGCTGATTCGTCGGACAGTCTTAAAAGAAACAGAGGGAGAAGAGGACTTGATGTCCTTAAACGCATCGAAAGCGAACACGGTATAGAGATATACAATTCAGACGGAGTGAAAGAACTCGAGGAAATACCGGAAGTGGATATCAAGCTGCTCAAACTCGCGCAGATGATGAACGGCAAAGTCGTAACGAACGATTTCAATCTGAACAAGGTGGCCGGGATCAAAGGCGTGGAGGTGCTCAATATAAATGAGCTGGCGAATACCCTCAAGCCGGTAGTGCTGCCGGGTGAAGACATGACACTTTTCCTCGTAAAAGAAGGAAAAGAACGCAATCAGGCGGTTGGATATCTTGACGACGGGACAATGATCGTTGTTGAAGAGGGAAGAAAGTACATCGGTAAAACGATAGACATCACAGTCACAAGCGTGCTTCAGACCGCTGCGGGAAGAATGATTTTCGGAAAACCGGTCAGGTAGAACAATGCTGGACACAAAAGAAACAGGAGTTATCATCGCCGCTGCAGGCACCGGAGAGCGCATGGGCGGCGGTGTGCCTAAACAATTCATTACAATAGGGGGCGAGCCGATCATCGTCAGGACGGTCCGCGCGTTCAGTGAAAGTCCTTATATCTGTGGTATAGTTATTGCCGCGGCTAAGGACTATATTGATGTAATGCGGGATACGCTCTTACAGCACGGCCTGGATGCGGAAATCATCGAGGGCGGCTCCAGCAGGCAGGAATCCGTCTGCAGAGGTGTTATGCATATCCGAAAGAACCATGCCGGCTGGGAATACGTGCTTGTGCATGATGCGGCGAGACCGTACGTGACAGGCGATGTGATAGAGCGCTGCGTCCTGGGGGCCGCGGAGAGCGGAGCTTCCGTGACCTGCGTGCCGGTAAAGGATACGATCCGTGAAAGCGGCAGGACGCTCGACCGCAGCAGGCTTTTTTCCGTACAGACGCCGCAGGGCTTCAGAACAGAGATACTGTATGAGGCGCATCAAAAAGCCCTGGCAGACGGTTTCGCGGGAACGGATGATATTTCTCTTACTGAAAGGATAGGAATAAAAACTCAGATGGTCGAAGGCAGTTACAAGAATATCAAAATCACCACGCCGGATGATGTCCCTGCAGAAACGAGAGTCGGGACCGGATACGACGTGCATCGCCTCACGGAAGGCAGACCGCTTGTACTGGGAGGTGTCGTTATTCCGTATGACAGGGGGCTGCTCGGGCATTCGGATGCCGATGTCCTTCTCCATGCGGTAATGGATGCGTTGCTCGGCGCGGCGGCATGCGGAGATATCGGGAAACATTTCCCCGATACGGATCCGGAATATAAAGGCATTTCGAGCATGGAACTGCTCCGCAGAACGGGCAGGATCATTTCAAATGAAGGGTATACAGTCGGCAATATTGATGTTACACTGATTGCGCAGCGCCCGAAGATAGCGCCGTATATAGATGAAATGCGCGGAAATATAGCCTCCGCACTCGGAACAGCGACCGAAAACATAAGTGTGAAGGGAACGACGACCGAAGGATTAGGACTGACCGGACGCGGCGAAGGGATGGCCGCTCAGGCAGTATGCGCATTATACAGACAAAGGAGATAAAGAAAGATGAGACTTAGCAAACTTCACATGAGAACACTGAAGGAAGTTCCGAATGATGCCGTGGTTCCAAGCCACATTCTTCTCGTAAGAGCAGACATGATACGTCAGGGGGCATCCGGGATATACGGGTTCATGCATATGGGATACAGAACTCTGAGAAAGATCGAGCAGATCGTTCGCGAGGAGATGGATGCCATCGGATCGCAGGAAATACATATGTCGGCGGTATCGCCGGCGGAACTCTGGCAGGAGTCGGGCAGATGGAACGCCTACGGGCCTGAACTGTGGAGAATAAAAGACAGGAACGACCGTGATTTCTGCCTCGGACCTACACACGAAGAAGTGTTTACGGATCTGGTGAGAAATGATACGAGTTCTTACAGACAGCTGCCGTTCTCGCTTTATCAGATACAGACTAAATACAGAGATGAGGCAAGACCGAGATTCGGGCTGATGAGGAGCCGTGAATTCGTCATGAAGGATGCGTATTCCTTCAATGCCGATCCTGAAAGTCTCGACGAATCATACAATGAAATGTATGAGGCCTATGAAAAGATCTTCACAAGATGCGGCCTTGAATACAGAGCTGTAGAAGCGGACACCGGAGCTATCGGGGGCAGTAATTCCCACGAGTTCACCGCGCTGTCGGAAGTCGGTGAAAGCGAGATAGCTTACTGCACGTCATGTGATTATGCGGCTACGGATGAACGCGCCGAATGCGTGGACGATCCCGCGTCCGACGAGGAAATGAAGCCGCTGGAAAAAGTCCTTACACCGGGAACAAAAACTATTGAAGCGGTGGCGGATTATCTCGGACTTGATAAAACGCAGACTATCAAAGCGCTGCTTTTCGAAACATACGATAATGATGAAAAGGTCAACGGGTATGTGGCGGCATTCGTCAGGGGAGACCGCGATGTCAATATGATCAAGCTGGTGAACGCTCTGAACATTCCTGAATTCGCCATAGCTTTTGCCGATGAGGAAAAGATGTCGAAAGCCTGCGGATGCGTGGGCGGATTTACCGGACCGATGCATCTTCACGACTGTACTGTTGTGGTCGACAGCGAACTCAAAGGAATGAAAAACCTTTGCGCAGGTGCCTGCGAAACGGATCATCACTACATCAATATGAATTACGGGCGTGATTATGAGGGCGATATCGTGACGGATATCAAAGTCCTGAAAGAAGGAGACAAATGTCCGAAATGCGGCGGCATGATCAAACATGCGCGCGGCATTGAAGTCGGACAGGTGTTCAAGCTTGGTACGAAATACAGCGAAGCGATGAATGCGCTGTACAAAGATGAGCAGCAGAAAGAGCATGCCATCTGGATGGGATGCTACGGCATAGGTGTAAGCAGGACAATGGCGGCCGTCGTCGAGCAGATGCACGATGAGAACGGCATAATATGGCCGGTTTCGGTCGCGCCTTATCACGTGATCATAACAGTAGTCAAGCCGAAAGACGAGGCGCAGTCGGCACTCGGCGAAAAAATATATGAAGAACTTCAGGCAGCCGGCATCGAGACACTTCTCGACGACAGGAATGAAAGACCGGGAGTCAAGTTCAACGATGCGGAACTGCTCGGGATACCGGCGGCGATAACTGTCGGCCGGGGAGCTGCAGACGGCATCGTGGAATACAAACTGCGCCGTGAAGAAAACAAAGAAGAGATCACTGCAGAGGAAGCTGTGAAAAAAGCGATCAGCTTTATCAAAACCGAACTGGACGGAAGGTGCTTCTTTAAATAAGCAGGCAGGGGCGCAGAAATGGAATTGGAGAATAACAAAATCACATTTAAGGATCTGGCACAGCTGTTTTGGATATTCTTCAAACTGGGATTGTTTACGATCGGCGGCGGGATGGCAATGATACCGCTTATCCAGGACATGATGGTGGAGAAGTATCACTGGTTCACCGATGAAGAAGTAATAGATGCTATAGCGGTCTGCCAGGCTCTGCCCGGTGTGATAGCCATCAACATGGCGACGTTTATAGGAAATAAAAAACAGAGATGGGCGGGAGCGCTTGTTTCTACAGTAGGCGTGATACTCCCGTCATTCATAATAATATCAGCGATAGTGATCCTTCTGAATCATGTGCCGGATAACCGGTACATAGAAGGAATGTTTACAGGCATAAAAGCATGCGCTGCGGGACTGATAGCGGTAGCAGCATGGAAGATCGCGACAAAGACTGTGAAGGATGTGTTCACAGCATCGATAGCAATAATAGTATTCGCGGGGATAACTTTCCTGAATATCAATGCTGTTTTCGGTGTGCTGTTCGGTGCAGCCTGCGGTCTGGCGGCGATGGCATATCACAATCGCGGCAAAGGAGGCGGTGACAGATGATCAAACTGTTTCAGCTGTTCGTGACCTTTGCCAAAATAGGCATATTCGGATTCGGCGGCGGACTGGCTATCCTGCCGCTCATATATCAGGGCATCCAGAAATTCGGGATCATGTCGGCGCACGAATTTGCCGAAGTGGTGGCCATATCTCAGGCTACTCCGGGCCCGATCGCCGTGAATGCGGCTACGTATGTGGGGCTGAAATACGCCGGTTTCGCAGGTGCTGCTACTGCCACGATAGGCGTGGCGGTGCCATCGTTCATCCTGGTGATGATAACGATGAAGTATCTTGACAAATATAAAGAAAGCAAAGGGCTTCAGGCTGTGTTCGACGGCATTAGACCGGCAACGGCGGGACTGATCGCTTCGGCGCTTGTGTTCGTCGGAGAGACTGCGTTGTTTGCGGAAAATACCTTTGAACCGCAGCTGATACCGATATTGATTTTTGCGGCTGTGATCGTGGCAGCGGGAAAATTCAAAGTCAGTCCGATAATATTGATAATAGCAACAGGAATACTGGGGGCATTTATATGTGGATAGGCGGAGTAAGAGCGATAATCTTAGATAAAAAAGACCGGGTCCTGATGGTGCGCCAGCATCACGAGGGCAGAGATCTCTGGATGGTGCCGGGAGGCGCTGTCGAGGAGGGCGAGAACTCCAGGGAAGCCGTGGTCCGCGAGGTCCGGGAAGAAACGGGGCTCGAGGTAACAGCCGGAAAACTTATCTGGCATGTCGAGCAGGTATGCGAGAAAAAGGGACAGCGCTTTGTGGATTTTTTCCTGTGCTCGTATACTGAAGGCGAACCTGTGCTCGGGAGAGATCCGGAGTTTGACGATGAACATCAGGTGCTCAGGGAGGTCGCGTTCCTGTCGCAGCAGGAACTTTCGGGGCGGGAAGTCTATCCGCCGTACATGAAAGACGAATTATGGAAGATCCTGTCCGGTGATTATACCGGATATGATGCATATAAAATCAGGAGGTAGAAAGATGAAAAAATTCACAATAGAAATGGAAA